>CAKZJI010000465.1 GCA_936941515.1 uncultured Propionibacteriaceae bacterium | reverse complement strand
ATCTGCTGACTCCTGAACAGTACGCCAGGGCAGGGGGAATGGTTCAGCTCGCCTCAGCCTCTCAATACCTGCTCTCTCCCGCCATTGCAGGATTCCTCATGGTCGCCTTCGGGATTACGACCGTACTGATAATTGATATCGCCACGATGGTTGTGACGACCTCATGCATGTTGCTGGTGTGGCGCACCACAAAGACAGCCCGCCCCAAGGTGAAGAACACCTTCTGGGCTGACTTCCGCGAAGGGCTGGCCTTTCTCCGCCATACTCCAGGCATCACTGTGCTGATGTTGCTGATCACCCTGGTCACATTCTGCATGGGGTTTCTGCAGACCCTGCTGACCCCCATGGTGCTTGACCTCGCCGACGAGTCAACGCTCGGAGTGGTCCGCTCAGGCGCTGCGATCGGCATGGTGGTCGCCAGCTTGGTCATCGGGATCTTCAACATGAAGAACGCCTACCTGACCTATATCGCACGGTGTCTCGCAGTGGGCGGCATCCTGGTCTTCCTGATGGGAACCACAACGAGTGTCATCGCCATCGGGATCCTCGCCTTCGTCTTCTTCACAACCCTTCCCCCCCTCAACACGAGCATCGAGGTCATAGCCCGGTCATCAATTCCGAATGAGACCCAGGGCAAGGTCTGGGGACTCATGGGACTGATCTCCCAGCTGGGGTACGTCGTTGCGTACGCGGTCTCTGGGCCGCTTGCAGACAAAATCTTCAACCCCATGCTGCGTCCCGGTGGTGCATGGGCTGACTCCCTCGGACAGCTCATCGGCGTGGGGGAATCCCGCGGCATCGGCCTTCTCTTCATGCTCGTCGGAGTCTGCCTCGCATTGATGGCAGTCATCATCCCTCACGTCCGGAGTGTCTGTGCGCTCCAGGACAACCTGCCACAGACCATGGAGGAGGTTGCCTGAGATGTGGATTCTCATCTTCATCGGGATCGGTGCCGTCACAGGCGTCATCCAGCTGGCACTGGCCGGATTTCCATCTGAGACCGCAACCATCATGCACACACTGCTGCTGCATCAGTTCGTGGTGACGCATGGGCTGCTGGCCCTCGTCGGGTTCTTCATCAATGTCATCACTCCCGAAAAGACAGCAGCCAGCCTGGGCTGGGCCAGCAGCCCTTATCAGATCAAGTACGGGTTTCAGCAGCTGGGCCTGGGCATCATGGGCGTGCTTGCCATCTGGTTCCAGGGCAACTTCTGGGTCGCGGCACTGGTTACCCTCTACATCTACGGCCTGAGCGGTCTGTGCACCCACACCCAGGAGGTACTTCGAAAACGCCGAGAGAAGAGCGTCACAGATTGGGTGGAGATCGGCAACATAGTCCTTGACGTGATCTACCACGTTGTCCTGACGTGGATGTCACTGATGATCCCAGGAGTCTGGAGTTTGCAATGAAAGAACGTCTATACCTGCGCTACTCTCGCAACGATCTCAAGCGAAACTGGGGGATCAACCTGGCCCTCATGGCCATACTGGTCTTGAGCGCCTTCCTCATGGCTACTGGCTGCATGGTGATGGAGCGCCTCGTTGGCGGCATCAACCAGCTCTTCGAGGAGGCCAAGCCCCCACACTTCCTGCAGATGCATACGGGAAGCTACGACAGACAGGCCCTTGAGGACTTCGCCTCTGAGCACCCAGAGATCGATTCATGGCTGATTGAGGACCACCTCAGCTTCAACTCGGCTTCCCTGACCTGGAGTCGACCTGGCACTGATGCCTCTGGCAGCCTGTCTGACAGTCTCATGGACAACCTCTTCATCACTCAGAATGAGGCCTTCGACCACCTGCTGGATGACTCCGGCAGCATCGTCCGGCCAAAGACGGGCGAAGTCTACGTTCCTGTTGCCTATCAAGACAAGTTCTCGCTCCACATCGGAGACATCCTCAACGTCCAGACGAACACGGGAACACAAGAGTTCAAGATCATCGGTTTTGTGAAGGACTCCCAGATGGCGTCCTCCCTGTCTGCGGCCACCCGTTTCGTCATCTCCTCTGAGGACCTGACCCAACTACGTGAGGCTGGCGGCGGGAACAGCGAGATCATCGTCGAGTACCGTCTAAAAGATCCCTCCCGCACAGGAGCTTTCCAGACCGCCTACGAGGCGAATGACTCCATGCCTCGCAACGGCCAAGCCGTCACCTTCGACATCATCTTGCTGATCAACGCTTTCAGCGACGGATTGGTTGCAGTAGCACTCGTCTTCGCCAGCCTCCTGCTCATTGTGATCGCCCTCATCAACCTACGCTTCATCATTCGAGGAACAATAGAAGATGAGGTTCGCGAAATCGGCGTGATGCGGGCCATCGGACTCCCAACACGAGCCATCACTGGGCTATACCTCGGCAAATACAGCCTGATGACACTGGCCGCATGCATTATCGGCGGGGTGCTGGGAATCTTCGCCACAAACCTGCTGACAACAAGCATCGTGAAGAACTACTCGACTCCCCCACCCAGCATTGCGACGGTCATCGCACCGGTGGCCGCATTACTCCTAGTCTATTTGCTGGTGATGACAATCTGCTACAGCATCCTGCGAGGCGTCAGGAAAGTCGAAGTGATCAACGCCCTCGTGCATGGCAGCACTCTGAATGAAAGGCAGACAGCTCGCAAGACAGCCCGTCAGGCTCGTCGCGCACGCCGCACGAATCTGAGTAGAAGCCGTCTCGGTCTCAACCAACGCCTGGCACTGCTTGATCTGCGCTCAGATCTACATCAGTGGATCCTCATCCCACTCGTCTTCTTGCTGTCGTCAATGTTGCTGATCCTTCCCACGAACCTCCTGAGCACTTTTTCCAGTCCGAAGTTCGTGACCTATATGGGCGCTCCCGAAGCTGATCTTCGAGCAGATATTCAGTTCTCCAATCAAGTGGACGAGATGCGTGCACAACTTCAGTCAGCGATGGATAATGACAATCGTTTGAAGGACATCCGGGTCTACGCCAACATGCTGTATGAGGTCCAGGGGGAGGAAGGCTGGGAGACTCTCCGGGTTGAAGTGGGTGACTACTCAGAGGGAACAGTACAGTTCATTCATGGATCCAGGCCCGAGGCTGGTCAGATCGCCCTCTCGGCCCTCAACGCCGACAAATACAAAGTACATGTCGGTGACACCTTGACTGTTCGCATGGGTGAGACCACAAGCACGATCACAGTATCCGGCATATATCAAGATGTCACTAGCGGCGGTCACACCGCCAAGATGCAGGGTCCAGTACCTGAACACGATGCGGCCAGCTACGTGTTCTACGCTGACACCGTTAACACCGACCCGGCCACAGTTGTGGAAGAGTATGGTTCACAGTTCCCGAACGCCAACATTGTCCCCATGCAGAAATACGTTGCGCAGACCCTGTCCTATGTGACTGACGCCTTCCGCAGCGCAGCCGTGCTGTCGTTCGCCTTCGGCCTCGGAGTTGCCGCCCTCATCACAGGACTATTCCTCAAGCTGCAGCTCACCCGCGAGCGCCGTCGCATGGGCGTGATGTCTGCTTTGGGCTTCTCCAAGGGAGAGATCATCAGCCAGATTCGCCTGAAAACTCTGATCATGGTCACCATTGGCACTGTTCTGGGGGTGCTTTTTGCGGCGACTCTTGGGGAGTCTTTCGTCAGCAGCCTACTGTCACTGGCAAAGATCGGGCTGACCAGCCTCAAGTTCATCCCCAATCCACTCTTGGTCTATGTGGGCTATCCTTTGGCCCTGATCGGGATCGGCTATCTGGCTTCTGCACTTCTCACGGTTGGGCTGCGACGCGGCGAATCCAGCCATTGGCTCAATAACTGAAAGGTCTATCCATGTCATACACACTCGAATGCACCGGAATCACCAAGATCTACACCACCACAGAACCGCCAACTCAGGTGCTGCACGGCATCGACCTGAATGTCACAGCGGGAGAGTTTCTGGCCATCATGGGGGCTTCAGGCTCCGGGAAATCCACCCTGCTGTACAGCATCAGCGGCATGGACAAGCCCACGTCAGGCACGGTCCGTCTGGAAGGTAATGACCTCACAGGACTGAACGACAAGCAGATGAGTCAAGTACGTCTCACGCGCATGGGATTCGTCTTCCAGCAAGCACATTTCCTATCCAATCTGACCATCCGCGACAACATCCTGCTCCCCGCACTCAAAGCGAATCCAAAGCAGGCCGATCAGACCGTCACCCGCGTCGACGCGCTTCTCGACCGTTTCGGCATCAGCCACATCAGAAACCATGGAATAACTGAGGTCTCAGGCGGGCAGCTGCAACGTGCCTCCATCTGCCGCGCTTTGGCCGGTGAGCCCGCGATCTTATTCGCGGATGAACCAACCGGCGCGCTCAACAGCTCTATGACCGCAGAGGTCATGGACACGCTCAGCGCCGTCCACGCCAGTGGCCGAACCATCGTGATGGTCACTCACGATGCAGCCTGCGCAGCTCGTGCCGACAGAGTGGTGTATCTCTCTGACGGAGTCCTGGTCGATTCCCGGACCATGGGCCGCTGGGATCGCTCTGTGGCCGACCGTCGTGAGGACGAGCTCTTGGCCTGGCTCCGGAGCCTAGGCTTCTGAGACACCTCTCATCTCTTCAACAGCGCAGCAACTCACAACCAAGAAGGAAAAAACCATGACTGAGATTGATTTCATTACCGCCCTCGCCGAGTTCACAACTCGGACCCCCGAAACTCTGACCCTGCAGGACGACCTGGCCGAGCGGCTGGCCGCACCGCGCCCGCCCCGGACGATGACCGTTGCCGACGACGAGCGGCGCGGTGCAGAGGGCCCGCTGGTCGACGCCATGGCCGCCGAGCGGCAGGCCTTGGGCGATTATCACCGCGCCCTCGCAGACCAGCGCGGCCCGCTCTACTCGAAGCTCGACGCCGCCCGCGAGGCGGCGCGGGTGGCCAGCAGGCGGTGGACGAAGGCAACGCAGAACACCGCGGTCAGGATCAGGATGATGGTCGGCGCCGGCGCGCTGTCGAGGAAGAAGCTCGCATAGACGCCGGCGAGCATGGATGCGACCGTCACGCCGACGGCGATCAGCAGCATGGCGCCGAAGCGTTTGGTGATCAGGAAGGCGATGGCGCCCGGCGCGATCAGAAGCCCGACGGCGAGGACCAGGCCGACGGCGGTCAGCGTTGCGACGATGGTCGCCGACAGGATCGCCAGAAGACCGTAATGGATCAGGTTGACGGGCAGGCCGGCGGCGCGCGCCTGTTGCGGATCGAAGGCGTGCAGCAGGATATCGCGCCATTTGACCGCGATGATGCCGGTCACCAGTG
>CAKZJI010000464.1 GCA_936941515.1 uncultured Propionibacteriaceae bacterium | reverse complement strand
GGCTGCCGCATTGCGCGGCTCAGTCATGGGAGTGCAGAAACAACAAAACACCTTGAGGCTTATTCATGGGGTGCCAGAAACAACGAGCCCCTTGTCAGAGCCCAGTTGCCAGCAGCTGTGAATAACCCTAAATCTGTGATGACGAGGGAATCAGCTGCCTCATCGACGTCCGGTTCGCTGCCTGCGAAGCATTCCTGAGGCATCCTCAAGGCAATCCCGCATCGCCTCCCCGGCCGGACACTGTCTTCCGCGTCGAGAGGAAGCCAATGGGTTAAGGCCCCAGTGGCGTGATGTCTGAGCTACGCGGGCCTTGGCGCGTACATGATGATCCCGACGCCCACCAGGCAGACGAGTGCTCCGATGACATCCCAGCGGTCGGGGCGGAAGCCGTCTGCCACCATGCCCCAGATGAGGGAGCCCGCGATGAAGACGCCTCCGTAGGCAGCCAGGATGCGGCCGAAGTTGGCGTCGGGCTGCAGCGTGGCGACGACGCCGTAGAGGCCCAGGGCGATCACTCCGCCGCCGATCCACGCCCAGCCCCGGTGCTCCCGGATGCCCTGCCACACCAGCCAGGCCCCGCCGATCTCGCAGAGGGCAGCAGCCAGGAACAACACCATCGATTTCAGCATGTCTCATTCGCTCCACAGCACTTCGGACGCCTCCGTGGCCCGGTGATCGGCAGCAATGGCATCGCGCGCCAGCTCCTCCGCCCCATCGCCCACGGCCTGCCGCATCCCAGTCACGAGAGCCGACAGCAGGCGTGCCCCGTCGCCGGGCAAGGCCCCGGAGGCTGTGACCGCGGCAGCCATGGCCGCGAAATCCCGCGCAATCTTGCCTCGGACCTCCTGGGCGCTGAGGCGTTTCAACCCGAGCAGCCCGGAGGTGTACTGGCTGTCGTTGAGGCAGGTCTGGAAGTACGTGGCGGCCGCATCGGCCAGCTCGTCGTCGAGGGCGGCGTCGCCGTGATTAAGGGCTTCACGAACGACGGGCTGCGCGAAGAACTCCGCGACGAGCCTGCGCAGCCTCCGCTCCCCGGCACGCTGGGGGAGGTTCCGGCCCTCTAAGCTGAGTGTGAGGAACAGCGCCAGGAAACGGTCGCCTCCCCCGTCGTGCCGGGCCGCGTGTAGGGAATCGGAGGTCATGGGTCGCACCCTACAGGTCGCAGGGGACAAATCATTCGATGATGCAATCGATGTGCATCTCCTGGCAAGCGGTGTGTAGGCGTTTGTCTCTAGTCCAGAGTCTTGCTCCCGGCGTGAGCATCACCGAACCGGCCAGATGAACATCAACGACGCCTAGGCCTCGACCCCACAAGCTGTGATTTTCTATCAGAGCCATTACCTCTTCTGGCAGCAATGTAGGCATGGGATGGAGCCTCTTCAACAGTGTGAGAATTTCTTTTCTATGCCTTATAGAGCCGACTGCCAAATCTTGCTGCACCATGGGATGGCTGGCGATCTCATCTTCCTCAAGGTGGCCCACCAGAAGTGGTTCCGTCTTATGAAAATGATCGATCCACACGGATGTGTCGACCAAGATCATCGCTGCTCCCGTTGCCGCCGTCCAGGTATGGCTTGAGGGTCGCTACCCCCAAGGGCGGCGAGTCGGCGTGCGCTTTCACGCCGTATCAAGGCCTCAAGAGCGGCTCGAATCAGAGCTGAACGTTCTGTGATCCCAGTCAGTTCGATGGCAGTGGCCAAGGTGTCGTCATCAATGGTTACCGTTGTTCGCATAGCCTGCCTCCGCGTCAATTATGGCATCATTTGATGCGTTTTCTGATGCGAAGTGTAGTTATCGGCCGCGATGGGGCCCTGGGCGGCCCTGCAGCAGCATGGGGGTTGCCAGCCGGTTGACCTCCTGTGAGAACTCAAGCCGTTCCTCTTTCGTGGGGAAGTGCTGGCTGGGCGTTCCATCCAAGAGCAGGCTGGCCTGGCCGTGGACATGTGACCAGATGATCATCGCCCGCTCCGCCGAGCCCCGTTGGCCGTAGGCGATCTGGGCCAGGCGCTCCAACTCCTCGTGAGCCTGGTTGCTGGCCTCCAGCAGCTCCGGTGAACTTTCGGGGTTGCACATGTCGGGGCGGAACATGATCCGGAACACTCCCGGATTGTCCAGCGCGAAACCGACGTAGGCGTTGGCCGAGGCCTCAAAGGTGACGCTGACGCCGTCCCGCTCCGCCCGGTCATGGACGGCGCGCAGCCGCTCGGCCAGCTCCCTGAACCCCTCGGCGACCAGTGTGGCCAGGATCGCCTCGCGGTTCTCGAAGTGATGGTAGGGCGCTTGGTGGGTACATCCCGTTCGCCGCGCCACCTCGCGCATGCTCAGCGCGCTCGGTCCACCCTCGTCCAGCATCTCGCGACTCGTCTTCAGCAGATCCGCTTTGAGGTCGCGTGCCTCATCCGCCTTCGGACGTCCAGGTCCCCTCTTGCTCATGGCGTGAGTCTACGACGTTCTCGTCACCATCCGGGCGGAGCTGGCTGCTGCCACGGCCTGCTACCGTTTGCTAGACATTGTCAAATAACTTGGATGGAACGGAGTCGCTGTGTATGACGTCATCGTGATCGGATCAGGGATTGGGGGACTTGCGGCTGCCGGTCTGCTGGCGCGTGTCGCCGGAAAGAGGGTGCTTGTGCTGGAGAAACACACCGAGCCCGGCGGGCTCACCCACACCTTCCGGCGGGACGGCGCGTCCTGGGATGTCGGCGTGCACTACATCGGACAACTCGAACCCGGTGGTCTCATCCGCTCCTACCTCGACTACCTGTCCGGCGGGGAGCTGGATTGGGTCCGGATGCCCGACCATTACGACCGGTTCGTCTATCCGGGCCTCGACTTCCCGGTCCCCTGCGGCCAGGACGCCTACCAGCAGCGCCTCACCGAGGCCTTTCCCAGCGAGGCCCGCGCCATCCGGCGCTATTTCCGGGACATCCGCCGCGCCGCCCGGTGGGGGATGCTCCGCTTCATCCAGGCCATGGCGCCGCGTCCCATCGCCTCGGTGGCCCGTGGCCTCCAGCAGCTCACCGGGCGCATGGCGACCCGCACCACACAGGACTATCTGAAGCGGCGCTTCCGTTCCCCGAGGCTGCGGGCGCTGGTCGCCAGCCAGTGGGGTGACTACGGGTTGCCGCCGTCGCGCAGCCCCTTCGTCGTCCATGCTGGGATCGTCAGCCACTATCTGGACGGCGCCTGGTTCCCGAAGGGCGGCAGCTCCCGGATCGCCCGCACCTTCGAGAAGGGGATCGAGCAGGCGGGTGGTGCGGTCCGCGTCTCCCAGGAGGTCGTCGAGATCCTCGTCGAGGACGGCGCGGCGACCGGAGTGCGGGTCCGCGACCACCGGAACCCCTCCTCGCCCGAGGTGGTCCACCGCGCCCCGGTCGTGATCTCGAATGCCGGCGCAGCCATCACATTTGGCCGGCTGCTGCCCACCGATGGCGCCGTCGGGCAGGCGACCGCGTCGGTGCGGTCGCTGATTGAGGGATACGGCACCGGCCCATCGGCCGTGACTGTGTACCTGCGGCTGCGTGAGGATCCGCGCACCATCGGCGTCGACGGTGGGAACTTGTGGATCTACCGCGATTTCGACCACGAACGCTCCGTCGCGATCAAAGACGAGAGGTTCCCGCAGGGTGTCTTCGTGTCGTTCTCGTCGGTCAAGTCGGGGGAGAGGGTGCACACCGCGGAGCTCATCTCGTTCCTGTCTACGTCGGAGTTCGGCGCATGGCAGGGCACTCAGCTGGGTAACCGTGGAGCCGACTACTCGAAGCTCAAGAAGCGCCTCGGCCATGAGATGCTCCGTCTGGCTGAGACCGCCATTCCGGGTCTGAGCGATCTGGTCGGATACATGGAGGTCTCGACGCCACTGACCGTCGAGCACTACACCTCGCATCCGGGCGGCGCCTTCTACGGCATCCCGGCCACGCCTGAGTACTACCGCGCCAAGCCAATAGGGTCACGCACCCCGGTCCGGGGGCTCTACCTGTCAGGGCAGGATGTCTTTAGCCTGGGTGTCGGCGGTGCGATGATGGGCGGTGTCCTGGCAGCCTCCCAGGTGCTGGGGCCTAAGGGGTTCCCCACCATTCAGTCGGCACTGAAGCAGGGGCCATCACCTGTGCTGGGGAACTGGCCGCTGCCGCCGGGCAAACACCACGCCACCCTGATCGTCAAACGCCGCCTCACACCAAGCGTCTGGGAAGCCGTCTTCCGTGTCGAGGGAGAGGTGGGGGAGTGGGCCCCCGGCCAGTTCGCCCGCCTGCACGTCGGCAATGACGCCTGGCGCGACTATTCCATCGCCGGAATCGACGACGACCAGGTGCGGTTCCTCATCAGCACTCGGACAGGCGGGCAGGGCTCGCAATTCGTCGAGGCGGCGGAGGTCGGCATCAAGACCAAGATCGAACTGCCGCTGGGCCAATTCGTCCTGGCCCCAGCAGAGAGGCGTCGGGTGTTCGTCGCCACCGGCACCGGACTGGCGCCGCTCCTACCCATGATCAGACAGGCGACAGACGGCAATGTGCTGTTGTTCGGCTGCCGCACCCGCGATGAGGACCTCACAACCCTGCTCGACGATCCGCTTCCCGAACAGGTGATCCGCTGCATCAGCCGCGAGCCGGTGGCCGGGACGTTCCAAGGGCACGTCACAGAGGCCCTTCAGACTCTGGACTTCGACGCTGACACTGGCTTTTACCTGTGTGGATCGTCGGCCATGGTTGCCGATGCCCGAGCGCTTCTAGAGGGCCGCGGGGCCAGCTCCATCCATGCGGAGCTGTACTGAGAGGCCGGGGTCAGTCGCGTCACGAGGTTGTCTCCGCATCGCATCGGGATTGCCTGCCCCTAACTTCTAGGAAACCCTGGTCGACCCGTCGGTGATGTCGCTAGAGTGCTTCTAGCAGTGTCATCTTCGGAAGAAGGTTGGTTATGACAGATCCCGTTCCTCCGTCGTCCAATGTGCAGAACAGTGTAGATTTCGTGCTGTCCCCAGGCGAGAGCTCCGTCTATGGTGACGTGATACAAGCTTCTGTGCTGGCTCCCTACCTCAAGGTGCAGCTGATGTGCTCATCCACCAGATTCGTTTTCAAGGTGCCCAATTTGCTGTTGGGATTCATCCCGGTGGGGACACGTGAGGATTCGTGTCCCATCCGTAATATCGCCAATGTGTCAAGCAGTACAAGTTTTCTGCCGAAACGGTTTATAGTTGGCGTGGTCCTGGCGATCTTTGGCCTCTACTATGAGGCTTAGTCAGAATCGGTGGCTGCAATAGTTAATTGACGTGTTGTGCGTGT
>CAKZJI010000463.1 GCA_936941515.1 uncultured Propionibacteriaceae bacterium | reverse complement strand
CCAGGCTTCGGCTGCTGCGGTGCGAGACCACCAACAGCCCCGGGAACATCGCGCGCCAGCCGGCGGTCACCAGCATCAACACTGCTCTCCAGGTGGATCTCTTCGGGGCTGTGAACGCCACCCGTGTCAACGACAGGATCATCTCCGGCACGGGCGGCCAGGCGGATTTCGTCGTCGGGGCGCTGCAGTCGCCTGGGGGGCAGTCGATCATCGCGCTCAAATCCTGGCATCCGAAGGCCCAACGCTCCACGATCGTCCCCAAGCTGACGGAGGCCACCACCTCGTTGCAGCCGACATGGGTGGTGACGGAGCAGGGAAGCGCCCGGATCTTTGGGGCGTCGCAGCGTGATCAGGCTCTAGGGCTGATTGAGGCCGCGCACCCTGACGCCAGGACGGGCTTGCACGGTGAGGCCGAGCGGATGGGGTTGCTTGGGTGATGTCGCCGCGCCTGGTGGTGGGGTCTCTCAGCTGCGGAGCGCCTGCTCGGTGTATTCCGTGCCTGCCAAGTCGGTGTAGTGGATTACCCCGTCACAGTTATAGCGGGCGATGGGGGTCTCCTTTTTGAATCGGTTGTCGATCTCCACGCGGCATCCGGGGGAGTCGTCGGCATTGAACTTGGAGATAGCCCGGGCCAGGACGAGGGCATCGATCTGCTGAGGATCGAAGGGCTCCAGGCCGCTGGCCTCATTGCGTCGGATCAGGTAGACGGGGAGGGCACCTCGACGGGTGCGTCGTTCTGTGACGCCTTTGGCGGTGGGTGGGGAATCGGCCCAGTAGCCCATATCCGGGGCGAGGCCCACCTGGATGACGGTGCCGCGACTGCCTCGTGTTACCGCCGCGATACCCTCAGTCAGGTCCGCCACGGACACGAAGCCCAGGTTGCGCAGGGCGGAGCCGTCGCGTTCGAAGAAGATTGTCTTCGTCTCAGGGCGGGTGGAGACCGTCATGAGGACCTCGCCCTGAGGGTATTGGATGATCTGCAGCACCTTGTCGTTGCCCTCGGCCCCAAGTTTCGCGGAGGTCTCGAACAGCTCGCTGATGTTTCCCAGAGGGTAGTCGGCAGGGCGGAAAGTGGCCTGGCCCGAGTATTGGACATCGGAGTCCACCTGGCTGATTTTGTTGTCGCTCCAACGCAGAGTCAGGGGCTTCTGATCGGTGGTCAGGAAGGTGAGCGTGACATCGGTCTCGGTCACGTCGAGCTTCAACGCCGGACGGTTCCCGACGATCTCCACCATGCGCTGCACTACATCCTTCGCCCCTCCGCGGATCAGTTGGCGGTCCGGGCGCATGGGGATGGGGAAGGCGGCGCTGGACGACGGGGTGGGGAAGGCGGCGCTGGACGACGGGGTGGGGCTGGGGGCTGCCGCTGAGCTGGCGCTGGAGGGGATCTCCGTCGGGGGGGTTGGCTCAGGGGCTGACGAGCAGGCGGTGAGTAGCATGACCACCGCCAGGGCGATGGAGCTGCGTAGATTCACCGCACCATGCTACCGCGAGTCCAGGAGGCAGTCTCTCGGGCGAAAAGCTCATGGTGTCGTTCTTTTGGGCGTCTCTGATGGGACATCGTTGTCTTTCGTCCCTTTGGAATCAGGGCCTCCAGATGGTCTGGGGAGCTTCGGGGCCTGCCTGCTTCGAGGACCTTCCCGCGTCTCGACGGGTTTCAGCAAGACCCCACGCCGGAGGCCGAAGCGTTCTGGTGATTGACATGCCCCAGAGGCGTATGCATGTCAGCTAGCCCTCTGGCGGCAGGGCAAGCAGGTGGGTTGCGAGGGACACCAGATCGCTTCATCGCCCGCGGTGACCTCAGACAGGAGGCGGGGGGTGGTATGAAACGCCGGGTTCGCCCTGAGGGAGTGCGGGTGTCTGCTGCTAGCGTTTCATTCGTGCAAGGTCAGTGATGACTACACCTATTATGCAGGCCAATACAGCACGAATGAGAAGCAGGCTGATTGTGGTACATGAATTTGCGGCCTCGCCTATGTGGGGCCTCTTGTCTGATGAGTTGGCTGAGCCATCGACTCCCTTGCCTTGGCAGATTGCCCTCGGAGCAGTCGTCGATGCGATGCCGCCGATGGGTCCAGAGCCTTTCGCCCCTCAAAGTGTGCGGGGGCGGGTTGCTGATGCGGTGCCGGAATTTATGCGGCAGCTGTGGTCGCGGCCTTGTGCCCGTGACAAGCAGGTCGAATTGGCCTGGCGTTCCAGAGGATTCCTTGAGCCGACGTGCCTGCCAGTGGTGCAGTCACTTGCCCAGGGAAGATGGTGGACTCGTCCTGAGTGCGGAGAATCTCTGAGAGGGGAGCCGCCTACTCACTATGAGCCGTGTCTCGTCACTACGACAGGCCCGTGGCTGTCAGCCCCTTGCGTCGCCGCTTTTGGCCAGGAGGACAGCTATGGTGAACCGTGGCCCTGTGGGGAAGAGGACATGATGTGGCGGCCGATAGTCCCCGTGTTTGAACCCCGGGTATATGGAGGCTTAGTCAGAATGTGTTTCTGTAGAATTCGAGTGCGGCTACTGTGGTGATT
>CAKZJI010000462.1 GCA_936941515.1 uncultured Propionibacteriaceae bacterium | reverse complement strand
GTCGAGTCAACGGGAGCGGCATCGGAAGAAGCAGGCTCGGCGGACTCGGTGGACTCGGTCCTGAGCTCAGGCTCGGGGGAAGCGGCGTCGACAGGCGCGGCGTCTGCGGGAGTGGTGTCCGCGGGCGCGGTGTCTGTAGGCGTGGCGTCAGCGGGCGTCGGGTCCGTGTCGGCGGAGAGTGTAGGGGCGGAGGTGCGCTGTTTGCCGTCGTAAAGCAGCAGGGCACCGCCGGCAATGCCGAGAAGAACCGCAAAAGCAAGGATTAGAAAAGCCATCACCCCACGATAGTAGTAGGAACAAACAAGCCCTCAGCGCTCGGCGCGCGGAGGCGGGAGGCTGAGGGCGAGGGGTGAGCGTGGGCGATTAGCCGTTGACGGTGAGGCGGTCGCCGCGCTCGACGAGCGCCACAAGCAGCTGCTCTGCGACCCGCAGACCAGCGGCGGGCTTCTGGTGTCGGTCGCACCCGAAGGCGTCGAAGCCGTGCTCGAAACCTTCCGCCGCCACGGCCAGAACGCGGCCTGCGTCATTGGCGAAGTCGTTGAAGGTGAACCGCGAATCTATGTCGGCTGAGCCGACGCCCGCACCGCGAATCATCACCGCCCCGTCCCGGCCCAGCCGCTCCCGCGCCTCGCTCGCCGCCGCGGACGACCACGGCTGACCCTCCCAGTGGAGCGAGCATGTTGTCGGATCCTGTGTCATGGCGTCCTCTCAAGTTGGCGATGGCCCGCTGCATCAGATGTCGGAGCCCTCAGTGATAGTGAGATTCAGGAAGGAGGGCGCGCCCGCAACTGCGACGGTGAGCTCTGCAGGACTCGTCGCACCGAGCGGAGCGTGCCAGAGCCGACGCCGCTGCAGTGGTTCGAGCGGAAGGGGCGATCGGCCACGGCTAACGAGGTCAGTGGCATCGGAGATCACTAGATGGGCGTTCGTGCCGCCGAGCCCGAACGCGCTGACTCCAGCGCAGCGGCGCCCGGCTCTCGGCCACGCGCAACCCTCGGTAGCGACCGTGATGGGAGAACCATCCAGCGCAAGCCGGGGATTCGGCTCCGCGACGTGCAACGTGGGCGGGATCCGACCCGCTTCGACAGCGAGGAGGCACTTCACCAAGCCGGCAGCACCGGCGGCGCTCAACAGATGACCCACGTTACTCTTCACACTCCCAACGAAGCATGAGCCCTCGTCAGCAGACGCCGCATCCAAAACCCGTCGCAGAGCACGCAACTCGACCGGGTCGCCGATGGGGGTTCCCGTGCCGTGTGCCTCCGCCATGGCCATCTCAGCAGGGCTGCGCCCGGCGGCCTGCCAGGCGCGTCTGATGACATCGGCCTGCGCCTCCGGATTGGGAGTGGTGGCGCCCATCGTCCTTCCGTCATTCCCGACGGCCCAGCCGTCGATGACGGTTCTCACCCTGTCACCGGATGAAGTGGCAGCGGGCATGGGCCTGAGGAGGACGAGGCCGACGCCTTCCCCCGGCACAAAGCCGTCCGCGGCCGCAGAGAAGGTTGCACAGCGCCCCGTCGGGGACAGCGCGCCCGCAGCCGTGAACTCTGTATAGGGCAGTTCGTCGAGCAGAACCTCGACGCCGCCGACGAGGGCATAGTCGCACTCGCCCCTCCGCAGCATCTCTCCCGCAATCGCGACCGCGGTGAGCGCTGATGAGCAGGCGCTGTCGACCACGAGGCAGGGACCCCGCCAGTCGTAGTGCTGGGCAAGCTGGGCAGCGATGTAGTTCTGGTCGCCGCCCAGACCGCTAGCGGCATCAGCGACCCCGATCCGCTCCCGGTAGCGCGACATCCGCGCCCCGATCACGACGCCGACGCGCTGCCCCTCCAGCTCATCGGGACGGTAGCCGGCATCGGCCACGGCGGCCCGAGCAGCCTCCAGCACGAGCCGCACGGCAGGGTCCAGGTTGCGCGCCTCATCCTCACTGATGCCAAACGCATCCGGGTCGAAGCCTTCCAGATCATTCAGGAAACCACCCCACTTGCTGATGGACGTTCCCGGCCTCCCGCTCGGGTCGTAGAGGCGTTGGACATCCCATCGCCCATCCGGAACTCCAGACACCGCGGACCGGCCAGCCCATAGGAGATCCGCGAACTGGTCAGCGTTCTCAGCGCCGGGGAAACGGCAGCCCAACCCGATGATCGCGAGCCGTCCATCGGCCCCCGGGACTGGAGCGGGTTCCTGCTCAAGCACCTCTGCCGCCACACCTCGGCTGGAGAGCGCGTCGGCACAGGGCGCCGCCGCCGGGTTCGCTTCCCGGACTGTCCTCCACGGCGGGGCCAGCGCGGCGGCCAGCTGGGCCAGGGTGGGACTCTCCAGGACCACGGTGGGATCCAAGGGGGTGTCCAACTGGGTTTCGATCCGCTCGACCAGCTCGCGGATCACGATCGAGTCCAAGCCGATGTCAGCGAGCGGCAAGTCAGTCGGGACGCGCTCGGATCGTAGCCCCGTGAGCTCGGCCACCTGAGTGCGCAACCAAGTGACAGAGGCCGCCGGATCGGCCACCAACGCAGCTCCGGCACTGAGACTCGGAACCTTCACCGATTTCCCAGGGCTCCGACGAGCCTCGGTCGGCGCGGCACCCGCCGTGTGTTGCTCATCAGCCCACTCCAGCGGTGCGATCAGCAGGCGCCCAGTCAGGCCGCTGCTCAGCACCTCGTCCAGGCAGCGCAGCGCTTCGTCCTCGGCGATGCCGCAGAACCCTGCCCGGGCCACTGGCCCGGGCACACTGCCAGTCCCCCACGGAGGCCACGCCACTGAGCTCACGCGAGCGCGGCCTTGAGCGCGCCCGGCAAGCCGATCGACAGCCCCATTCGCGAGCCCATAGGCACCAATTCCCGTGGCCGTGGCTGGAACGGCCCCGGCGACGCTGGAGAACGCGATCACAGCAATGTCGCGATCAACCACATGCTGGAGCAGATCGTCGAAGGCTCGATACTTGGGATCGAGGACACGCAGGAGATCGCTTCTAGCCACTCTGACGAAAGGCTCCGGTGAAGGCGACGGCTGCCCGGCGCAGTGAACGATGCCGCACAGGGCGGAGTCGTCCGCCGCCCCCTTCCAAGCGCTAGCAGCCGCCGAGGGATCCGTCAGATCCACGGCTGTCATGATGATCCGATGCGGATCCCCACCGTGGGCCGCAGCCGCGGCCCGAACCTGCCTCGCCACGCCCGGATCGTCGGCGCTGCGACCCCACACGATCACACGCTCGGCACCGCGGGCGAGGAGGTGCCCGACCACGGCACGCCCTACCCCACTGGTCCCACCGGTCACGATCCAGGTGCCAGACACCTCGGCAGGGGCCGAAGCCCCCCGCACCACCTCCCAGTACGGAGCCTCATACCCCGTCGCCACAGAACGGATCTCCCCCGGGGGGGCAGACCGCCACGCATCGACAACCTGGACCGCCGTCGGAT
>CAKZJI010000461.1 GCA_936941515.1 uncultured Propionibacteriaceae bacterium | reverse complement strand
AATCACCACAGTAGCCGCACTCGAATTCTACAGAAACACATTCTGACTAAGCCTCAAGGTCTTAGGAATGCCTTTGGTCAACTCGCCCCACCAAATGAGACAAGATTCATCGCCGCTCAGACCTACGCAGCACCTGCGCATAGCTTGGAGAATTAATATACACACTAACAGCAGAATGCCGATTCGACACCCTCACCCAACACCCATCAGCAATATCCCACTGCGCAGCAACAAACTCCTTATAGCGCATACGCTTAGGCTTACCCCATAGCCCGGAAGCAGTCTTCACAAAACCCACAAAAGCATCATTCATAAAAGCATCCCGCTCAACAGACCCCTCACGAACAACATCCGTCAAATTCCACGACACAGTATTCAGCCCATACTCAGACTCACTGCCAGTCTCCATAAGATTAGGCATATTCAACGGCAAATCAGCCTCATACAAACCATCCGCGTCCTTCTCCCAGCCCAGACCAGCCATGGCAGCAGCAACCCCATCAGAATCCAACGGCCAATCCTGATCAACCCAATACTCAACCAACTCAACCATACGATCCGGCATGACAGCATTCCACGACATGCAGCCCTTCCTCCCAGGAACAAAATCACAGATTTCAGAAAAGAAAATCAGCGCTGCTCTGACCTACGCAATACTTGAGCATAACTCGGAGACTCCACATACACACCAACAGCAGAATGCCGATTTATTACCTCAATACGACACCCATCCCCCACATCCCAACGAGCAGTAGCAGACCGCTTAGAACGCATCCGTTTGGGCTTCCCCCACACACTAGAAGCAGCTTTAACAAAACCCGCGAAAGCATCATTCATAAAAGCGTCCCGCTCCACAGAATCCTCACGAACAACATCCGTCAAATTCCACGACACAGTATCGAGACCATGCTCCTCATACCCCCCAACAGCAGACAAATTCTGCCGGAACAACGGAACAGTACTAGCCTGCCACCGACCATCCTCACCCTTCTCCCACCCCAGACCAGCCATCACGGCAGGGACCTTATCCGGAGTCAGCGGCCAATCCTGATTGACCCAGTACTGCACCAGTTCGATCATGCACTCGGGCGTGACGGCATTCCATGTCACGGTGTTGTTCCTTTCTTAGGGCTTCGGCAGGTCTAGACGAGCTGGATCCAGCTTAAATGGCGTGGACACTACAGTACCATTTGGCTTGGCTCGCACCAGCACATACCTGATCTCAATGGTGCCCTCCCGGATGGCCTTCACCACTGGATCAGACGGATCAGCCCTCCTCAGGTAGTCTCGCAGCCCCTCCAGGTAACGCTCATCAATCCGAGCCAACTCGTTGAGATAACCAGTACTACCCTGCTGACACTTAATACCGTCAACAGTACGACTACCCAGGGTCGAGTTACCACCCTTAGCCTCATAAAACGAGATACCGGGCGGCTCACCGCCTATCCCCACCCGATCAAACATTCCAGGCCCAGACTTACCAGCCGCCTCAAACAACGCAGCCTCACCGTTCAAGGCCATCTGAGTATCAGCAGCACGCTCCCCTAACCTTTCGGAAGCCGACCGCAAGGCATCAGCAGAACGACTCTCACGTAAAGTTAATTCTCGAAGTTGATCGACCTGATCAGGGCTAATTTTTCCATCTTCGAGAGCCTGGTCTAGCATTGTTTTCCGTTTATCTTTTGTTAGGTCTTTGGTGTCGATGCCGAGTTCTTCGGCCAGTTTGTTTCGGGCCTGCAGATCTTGAGTGTGCTGCACCTGCAAATCCTTACGGGCAGCAACGTCCTCAGCAAATGTGGTACCGCAGTCATCCCAGCCAGGAACCCTCACATCCGCATCCATGTCAACTGTGCTGCTCTCAAGCCGTTCAGCAGACTCCACACCCTCGATCTCAGGTTTATTTGGATCAGTAGCAAAATCTCCGCTATCGATTTCATGAAGACGCCCACCGTTCTGGGCGCGGTATGTGTCCGGCGGGTCTCCCTCCACATGCGCTCGACCAGCATCGTCATACTCATACAGACGACCGTGCGGATCATGCGTCGGCTTCCCTTCCGGTACCTCACCCGAGGATGCTCCCGACCCACGTTCCGGCATGACATCGACATCAGGGGCTCGGTCTATAGAAGCATCGCCCCCAGAATGCCTAATGCCATCACCCGCCTGATCTACGTGGCGTGTTGCTCGTCTGCGGTGCCGCGGCTGGTGTGGTCTCCGCCATCGCTGTCAGACCGCTGCCCCGATCCCCCCTCATCACGTGACTCACCACCACCAGGCCGTGACTCCACATCACCATCTCGCAGTGCCTGTGGCCCTTCCACCTCAGGCCGCGTTCCAGAACCAGACGCACCACCACGGGCAGTCGGCGACTCAGATATCTCCGACACAGACGGCTTACCACCCGCCGATACATCATCCACCAGCGACGACGACCTCACCCCATCACCAACCGGCCCAGGCCTACCCCCACCAGGAGCCTCAATCCCCTTCCCCATAGCCGACACATCAACCCCACCAGGACGCGCCTTCACCGACACATTCTCTATGCCAGGCTGCGGTTTTACTGGCGTATCAACCCCAGCAGTTGCTGAACGCCCCGAGGTCGCAGACTCATCGAAATGACACATCTCCGACACCGGCTTCCGCGCGGGCACCAGATCATCCAGCGACGGCACAAGCCTCGCCCCCGGAACATTCCGCCCCGCGGCAACAACATCATCCAACACCCTCACGGCATCAGAACCGACGTTGAAAACCTTCACCCCGCCCGCAACGATCCACCCACCGCCAGGAAGCCCAAAATCAGCAATCTTCCCAGCAGCATTGACCACCTTCGCACCCCACGATGCAGCCTTCCCACCCCCAGCAATAATCTTCATCCCCGCACCTGCAGCACCACCACCTGGAAT
>CAKZJI010000460.1 GCA_936941515.1 uncultured Propionibacteriaceae bacterium | reverse complement strand
CCGAGCGCGACGAGACGCCCGCGGTGCGCATCGAGCCGGTGGTCACCTCCGGCACGTTCAGCCTCGACGGCGGCACCTGGGACGTCGACAACAACGTGTGGGTCGTCGGCGACGACGAAACGACGGACATCGGCATGGGCGTGGCCTACGGAGCACAGACGGTCCAAGTACGAACGGGTAAGTACCAGCCAGGCCAAGGTGGCTCCGCCACCCACATTGTTGACTCCATCGTGGATGTCCCACAACTGTTCGAGCCATGACCGTCTGGTGGTTCGTTCTGGACGGTGCCGGCCACGACATCATCCAACGGTTGCTAGCGGAGGGATGCCTACCGCACCTAGGCTCCTTAGCTCGTTGCGGTGTCATGCGCTCAGTAGCCCCATCAGCGCCCAGTTGCCAGACGCCGCCGGGTTTGGCGACGCTCTTCACCGGCCTATCTCCGCACGAGCACGGGGTTACTGGGTTCTTCGTTCCCGGGGGTGAGAACCGTACTAGTCCAGATTCGTGGAGCAACGGCTTTGCCCCAGGGGTACTGCGCAGGGATCCCGTGTGGGTGGAACTGCTTCGTGCGGGGCAGACGGCCGCGTTCATCAATGTTCCGTGGGTCTTCAAACCCGATGGCACGTTGCCCCAAGGCGTGTGGGTGGCGACGGAGGCCTTCAGCCAGAGGGAGGAACGCGAAGCCTATGCCGTCCTGCGCCGCCCTGGTGACAGGGGGCTCTTGTCAGGGACGGAGGCAATTCTGGGTCGAGATGGCGAGGTGACGTTGCGCCATCGAGACAGGACCAGACAGACAATTGGGGATGTGTGGGCGGTGTCCACAGCCTCGGACAGCCCCGGTTGCTGGTTCCGTAGCGTTCGGCTGCCGGATGCCACCATTGTGGCGCGGACCGGCCGGTGGCGTGACCGCGTGGGCGGTTTCGACGCTGGTCTCGTGGCGAGAGTGAAACAGGCTACCCGAGGGCTTCCATTCGTTGGTGAATCGCTGGGCTCACTCTTCCGGGACGGTGTGCTGGGCTCCACGCTGGCCCAAGGCGGCGACGGCACAGCTGAATCGTTCCTCTTGTCGGCGGCTGCCCTCGTCACCGACTCGGTGGCGCGCCCCTTGGAGGCGGTTCTGGCGGGTCCCAGGCCGGATCTGGTAGTGACGTACATCCCCACAACTGACGACCTCGGTCACGAACTCGCTGTGAGCCCCGACAGGCTCGAGCACCTGACCACGCTGGCGGTCGGTTTTCGGAGGGTGGATGCCTTGATCGGGCGCGTCCTATCCGACACAGAGCCAGACGACACGGTCCTGGTCTCGGCCGATCACGGCATGGCGCCGATTCGACGCACGTTCTACCCGAACAACATGCTGGTGGCTGCGGGCCTGGCGACGCCACACCCTAACCCTCAGCTGGGAGCGGATCCCAGCAGCCACGTCCTCTTCCACGTGGTGGGCAACGGGCTACTCGTCGCGCCCTCCGGCTCGGAAGCACTGCAGGCAGGCATGGCTGTCCTGTCGGAGGCGCGAGATGATGACGGTCAGCCCTTCGTGATCGGGTGGTCCGATGACCGGGGCCGTACTTGGCGCGCGGACGATCCCGGCCCTGTGTATGCAAGATTTGCGCCAGGCGTCCTCCCTTGGCCGGACGTCACTCCGGGACTGCCGGTTTCGGGTCCCGGGTTGCGATCCGCAGCGCACACGGTGTGGAACGAAGACTCCACTCTTCGCGCGGTCCTCTTGGCGGCCGGCCCACAACTGGTGACCTCCGCGGCTAGCCGAGTAGAGGATAACAGGGGAGTGGCGGGTCTGGTTCGGGTGGCGCTCGGTTCCGACCGGGCCCGGCCGCCGCTTCGGATTGCTGTCTTCGGCCATTCCGGAGCGGGCAAGTCTACATTCACCGAGCTCCTCCAGAGATGGGCCGCGTCACGCTGCCTGACAGTCGAGTGGGTGAAGCTAGCTGCCCCCCTCTACCAGCTTCAGCAGGAGTTCCGAACCGTGGCGGGCATGGCAGCCTCGCCAGACACCCAAGACCAACGGCTCATGGAGTCAATCGCCACCCACCTGCGTGCTCTCAACCCACGCGCCCTCGTTCAGCCCGTCCTGGACCAGGTTGCCGTCTCTCAAGCTGATATTATCGTGAATGACGATCTCCGCGATCCGCACGTCGACGCCCCAGCGCTCATTGAGGCTGGGTTCGTGACGGTCAGGGTGTTGGCGTGTGACGCGATCCGTGCGTCCCGTTTGTCACATCGCGGGGATGTGAGTACATCAGACGCCTCAGCGTCGGGGATCGACGCGATCCCAGTCAACCACTTCCTCGTGAACGAAAGCGACCTCGACTCGTTCCAAGACTCCATCCACCGACTACTCGAGGAACTCTATGATTCTCACTGGGCGTGAGATCGCCGCCGAGGTGGCGGCCGGTCGCATTCACATCAGCCCCTTCGACCCGAGTCGGCTGGAACCGAACAGCTACGGGTTCCTGCTGGGCGCCACCATCCTCCAGTACACCGACGAGGTGCTGAGTCCAGATTGTCCGCCCACCGTGATCAGCCACACAATGGGGCCAGAGGGGACAGTCCTCCTCCCCAACCGCCTCTACCTGGGCTCGACTCGTGAGGTGATGGGGAGCAGTTGCCATGCCGCCACGCTGTACGCACGCCTGAGCGTGTCCGCTCTGGGGATCTGGATCCAGTACAGCGCGCCTTTGGGCCACTGCGGTGCCATCATCCCGTGGACGCTAGAGATCAAGGTCGCGCAGCCGGTCCGGGTGTACCCGGGCATGCTCATCGGCAAGATCGCCTTCTGGGCGATGAGGGGCGAGCCGAGGCTCTACCGCGGTCGCTACGAAAAGTCGGAAGATGTTGTGCCCTCGTTGCTGGTCGAGGACGTGCTATGAGGCGAGTCCTTCTCGTCGGAACGAATAAGTTCGACGCCCTACCGGCGCTTCTGGCGCGCTCGGATCTGGAGGTTCAGGTCCTCACAGAGCCGTGGTACGCCGAACGCTACGCGGCTGCTGGGCTTGAGGTTGGCACAGTGCCGAGTCTGGACCGACTGACTGATGTGGAGGCTTGGGCGACTAGAGCCCACAGCACCCGGCCCTTCGACGCGATCATGGCTCCATCCGAGCGCTCGGTGACTGTGGCAGGCTTCCTCCGTGATCTGCTCGGAGTCGATGGCATGTCGTTCCGTTCGGCAGTCCGCCACACCAGCAAGCACGTGATGAAGTCCGCCTTGGCGTCTCATGGGGTACCGATCGCCCCTTACCGTCATGTGGTCGGGCTTGATGCCGTCCCGGAGGCAATTGAGGACCTGCACGGACCCGTCCTCATCAAAGCCACCAGGGGCACAGGGAGCACGTCGTGCGTCGAGGCGCAGAACGTGGAAGAGTGGTTCGATGTGCTCGCTCGCCTCCCCACCGCCCTGGCGTCCGCGTCTGGGATCATGGTTGAGGCTAGGCTGGACGTACGGGAGGAGTTCGTTCTTGATTCCTTGCACACGCCATCAGGGACCGTGTTCACGAGTGTGGCCCGCTACTTTGACCCCCTGTTCCCGCGCCATCCAGGGCTGCCGGTAGGCAGCATCGTTTTGGTCAACGAACCACGTCGCGTCGAGTTCCTCGCCCTGCAAACTGCCTGTCGTGCCGCGCTCGGGCACGCCAGCGCCACGCACCTCGAGATCTTGGTGGACGCAACCGGCCAGTTGTTCGTCGGCGAGATGGCGGCCCGCCCAGGGGGCGGGGCCATCGCACAAAACATCGCCTACAGCCACCACGTGGACATGTGGGCGGGGTTGCTCGCGCTGGAGTTAGGCGAATCGCCGCCGTCCGTACCCGTTCCCGCTCCGAGGCCCACAGCCTGGTTCTGCTTACCGACGCGGCCGGGTCTGGTCCGTTCCGTGACGTCGGCGGATCGGCTGCGCGCTGTGGAAGGGGTGATTGATGCCGTCGTCGAGGTGACACCAGGTGATGTGTTGCGAGGTTCGAATGCATCTTCCGCGCGGGTCGGGCACGTCGTGGTCGATGCAGTGGATGCCTCGGTAGTAGCGGCGAAGGTTCTCGACCTGTTCGAGTTGGAGTGCGACGAGGTCTCAAGATGAGCACGGTTCTCATCGCCCAACAGCCGTCGTCGACTGCCCCTGTCGACCATTGGCTCAGCGAAGTGGCGCTCGACGTGGATGTCGTCCTGTTCACGGAGGCTGGGGGTAACCGGGACCCTAAGGACTACGCACCCCGAACGCGCGTCGTCGCCACGAACGATCCCTACTTCTCGCCCGAGGCAACCCGCCAGTTGTTGTCGTTGTGCGAGGAAATCCGCCCCGACCGGATCGTCTCGAACGCCGAACTCGACATGATACGGATCGCGACTGCGCGCAGCCTCTTCCAGATCCCGGGATTCGGGGCGGCCCTCGGTAACCAACTCCGAGACAAGCTGGCGATGAAGGTGCTGTTCGAGGAGGCTGGGCTGCCAGCCGTACCCCATGTCGATGCCCAGTCCGTCGACGATCTCCAGGACGCACTGACCTCATTCGGGAAGATCGTCGTGAAACCCCGGTGGGGTGTGGGGTCACAAGAAGTCCGGGTATTCGAGAACCACCAGCAGTTGGTGTCAGCCCTCGTCGACGACGCGACATTCCTGCCTGCGCTCAGCGGGCACCAGCTCATCGCTGAGGAGTTCGCCCCGGGGGCGGTGCTACACATTGATGCAGTGTTGGACGGTGAGAACGTGCTGTTCTGCGCCGCCTCGGAGTACGTCGACCCGCCACACCTCTTCGTAGATAGGGACACGTGCTCGGTCGTCCAGGATCCCGACGGCCCTGTCGGACGCTGGGCCATCGGGGCGTGCCGCTCCTTCGCGGGGGCGCTGCCCCATGATCACGGCATCGCGCTCATTCACTTCGAGGCGTATCATAACGGCGACAGCTTCCTGGCTGGCGAAGTGGCAGGACGCCTCGGTGGCGGGGCCATCAAGAACCTACTCAGGGCCGCCTACGGCGTGGATCTCTCGCGCGAGGGTTATCTCATCGCAGCTGGGCTGGCAAGAGGATCTTCGCTTACGCGCGAGCCGCTGCCACCGCTGGTGCAGCCGGCAGGGATGGTCCTATGGACAGCGACAGAGCCACCGTTCAGCCCGAGCAACGCTCCGGAGTGGACGTGCGGCACGTGGCAGACGGTCCGTGCCGCCCCGGCAAGCAACTCGGTGGACAGCCGCGGCGGCACGATCGTCCTAGGCACCAGCCCTGAGGAGGTATTGGCCCGTGTCAGAAGCATATCCGGACGTGCCTGACTTTCCGAGCGAACGTCGCTTCGCACTCGCGATGGCGGTGAATGCGCTCGGCAACGGTGGATTTGCCACCATCTCGGCCCTCTATTTCACAAAGGTCGCGGGCATTCCCATCCCCGCCCTTGGTCTCGTGCTTGCTGTCGCTGGGGGTGCTGGCCTGGTGGTAGGTCCAGTCATCGGGCGGCTTTCCGACCGCATGTCACCCAAGCAGCTCTACGCCGCGTTGCTGGTCTTCCAAGGAGTCGGCGTGGCCGCATACTCGTTGCCGGTGCCTTACCCCGTCATCGCGGCACTTCTCGTGGTCGTGGTCGTGGCCGAACGAGGCGCGGCCGCGAGTCGCGGAACTTTCATTGGGCGGTTGGTCAGCCGGTCGCGCCGCGTAACTTACCGAGCACGGGTCCGTGCCATCACCAACGGTGCCGGGGCGATCGGAGCTGCTCTGGGGTCCCTGGTCCTTGTGAAGGACACACCAGAGGCCTACCGTTGGGGCGTGTGGGCGAACGCCGCTACCTTCCTTGTGGCGGCAGCCCTCATCCAGGCCTGTACGGTGTTCGCGACGCCCCCCCGTACAGTCAGCACAGCGTCAGGTGAGGAGCCCACGCGACCGATTCGTGCGCTCTCAGACCGCCCCTTCCTGGCAGTGACCGGCTTGAACGCCGTCCTCCTGCTCCACGGCAGCATGCTGACTTTGGCATTTCCACTGTGGATCTCCCAGCACACGGCCGCCCCATTGTGGACGGTGTCGGCTCTGGTCCTGCTCAACACCATCGGTGTGGTACTTCTCCAAGTCCGTTTCGCGAAGGGTGTTAACAGCATCCCGACAGCAGGAGCAGTGGCGCGCAGGTCCGCCCTGCTGCTGGCAGCATCATGCGTTGTGGTCGCTGGTGCGGGGATGTCCGAGGTACCTTGGGTAGCAAGTGTGGTCCTGCTGGTGGCGACCGCTCTGCATCTGGGAGGTGAACTCTTTCAGGCGGCGGCAGGATGGACTTTCGCATTCGAGATGGCCCCGGAAGAAAACCTCGGGGAATACCAGGGCATCTTCAACGCGGGCCAGGACACTGGGCAGTTGGTGTCCCCCGTTGTCTTCACCTTCATGATCGCACTGGGGGGATGGTCGTGGCTCGCGCTCGCCATGGTCTTCGTCGCCGTTTGGTGGTTGTTTGGTCCTGCTACCCGCGTGGCGATCGCCACGCGTCCCCGAGGAGCGGAGTGACATGCCTGACCCCTACTTTGTATTCGTCAGTTACTCGAGCCAGTTACTCAAGGATGCGGCCAATTTCTTACCGCCGCATTCGGTTGTAGTCTTGGAAGAGCCCCAAGTAATCGTCCAGCGCCGTGTGCGCGAGCGAGTCGCTGACAACCCCACCGTGCGCGAGGTTATCGAGGGTCCAACGCAGCGCTTCGCGGAAGTGAGTGAATTGGATCACGCTCTTCGCCACCTTGAGGGCCGACTGGTGTTCGTACCCGCAACGGAGTATGGCGTGCCGGCTGCCGCGCTGCTGTCCGAGCAACGAGGTTCTGAGGGACTGGGCGTGCGCGCTGCTCGCGCGTTTCGGGACAAGGCGTACCAGCGCGAAGTCGCTGAGCAGGCCGGTGTGCCTCAGCCGCGTTTCCGCGTGTGTCGCTCGTTGGCAGAAGCAGAGTGCGCGCTGGTCGAATTCGGCGGACGCGGGGTTGTGAAACCTCAAGATCGTCAAGGGAGCCTCGGCGTGACACTCGTCCGAGATCGGGCGAACCTGGAAGACGCCTGGGCCCGAGCGGTCAGCCCTCCCCGTGAATCCATGTGGGCAGGTGAGGGACGTGCCGACAGGCTACTCGTCGAAGAACTGGTTGAAGGGCCAGAGTATAGTCTGGAGGCAGAGGTCCTGCACGGGCGAATCGTCAACCGCAACCTGACTCGTAAGCGACTCTTTCCCGGCGACCTTCCTGTCGAACTGGGGCACGCAGTACCCGACGCCTCGCCAGGAATCGCTGCTGATTTGGCAGCGCACTTGGAGCTCCTGGTTGCGGCGGCAGGAGTCGGGACCGGCTTCTTACACTCCGAGTGGAAGCTCAGCAATGGAGGGCCCCGGCTGATCGAGTGCGCTGCCCGGCTCCCGGGCGACGGCATCCACTCCTTGATTTCATTGGCTTACGGCATCAACGTGACGCGCGAGTTCCTCGACATGCTCGCGGACGGCACGCGGCCGGATCCCTGGGTGGTCCGAGGCGGCGCGGCGGTGCGTTTCCTACAAGCCCCGCCTGGCCCAATCGCAACTGTATCGGGACTTATGCATGTCCGAGAGATGCCAGATATCATCGAATGCCATGTTGACGTCCAGCCTGGGGACAGCGTGCCGGTAGTCGACAGTTCTTATGCGCGCGTCGGCCACGTGGTGGCTACTGGCTCCAACGCCGATGTTGCCGAGGCTACCGCAGAACGGGCAGCCAGCGAGATCGTTTTCTCCCAATGTACTGACCGGGCAGGTTGAAGAACTGTAACGAAGCGCTTTTAACGGTGGCACGGTGGGAGGAGAAGTAGCGTCCCAGTGACCACTTGGCACCGCCAGCACAACCGTAGCTTCGGATGCTAGCGGCGAGTCAAGCAGAACCGGAACTCACACCCCGACAGAACCGGAACTCGGCTACCTTAGGGACCATGCAGCCATCGGATGGGCTCGTCGCGCTTAGGCTCCTGCCCGTTGCCGTTGAGCGCTGCGTAGATTCTCCCGTCGTGCTCCTGAAAGGCCCAAGAACGGTGGGCAATTCCACGCTGCTGCGGGAGCTGGCTACCCAATTGAGCGGGTGAATCCTCAACCTCGACGACCTCGCAACGCGGGCCGCCGCGGCCCAAGAGCCGGCCCTGCTGCTCGACGGACCGGTACTCAATCCGACGAGTACCGGAACGTGCCTGAGATGCTGGTTGCCTTCAAGGTCCGGTTGAATCGATTGAGTGAGCCTGGACAGTTCGTGCTGACTGGCTCAGCTCTGCGCGTAGTCTCTGACCAGACGGTTTCAAAGGCTCCCGATACCTTCCCTCTAGGCCGAACTCGGGGGGTTCCAGGGCAGGCCTGCTCGCCAACCTGCTGGCAGCCAGTATCCTTGCTCCAGTTCGGCCACCTGCTGGAGGGCTTCGTCGTATCTGAGTTCCTCACACAAGCTACTTGGACCGAGCCATTACGGGTGCCGGGCACTGGCGCAGAGACTGTCCGTAGAAACGGTGTAAGTGGCTCCATCGCCCGCCTGGGTAGGAAGGGGTCATCGTTGACCGAGACAACCACCAGTAGCAGTTCATCGGCTGTGGACTCGGCCAGGCTGGGGGCTGTGACCCCTACTCCACCGCCGGCGTTGGTGGTGGGAGTAGGCAGAGTTGGACAAGGCCTAGCGTGAGGTGATCGCGCAGATGGTGCAGGTCATCGAAGCCGCCCTTTGGATGAGGAACTCAACGAGCACCTGGGCTACGCAAGTACGACCCCGTCGGCCGCGGGATGGGTAACTCCCGCAACGGCACCCGGGCTAAGACGGTGGTCACCGACAACGTGGGCGCCATCCAGATCGAGGCACCCAGAAATCGCAATGGGACCTTCGAGCCGCAGTTGGTCAAGAAACATCAACGCCGCTTGTCGGACATGGACCAGATGGTCCTCAGTTTGTTAGCGAAAGGGGCTGACGACCGGTGAGATCGCCGCTCACTTCGCCGAGGTCTGCGGCACCTTGGTGTCGAAGGACACGATCAGCCGGATCACCGACCGGGTCGTTGACGAGATGAACACGTGGATGACCCGCCCTTTGGGGCCCATCCACGCAGTCATCTTCATTGACGTGATCATCATCAAAGGTGCATGACGGGCAGGTCCGTAACCAGTCCTACTACGCCGTGATCGGTGTCGATCTGGACGGCCATAAGGACATCTTGAGGGGTCTGGCCGGGCAACGGTGACAGGGAGTCGGCGAAGTTCTGGTTCGCCTGCCTGAGCGAGCTGAAGAACCGCGGCGTCAAGGACTGTTCTTCATAGTCTGCGATGGGCTCAAAGGCTTGCCGGGCAGCATCAAGAAGGTGTTCAGCCAAGCGAAGGTCCAAACCTGTTTCACTCACCTGTTGCGCAACAGTTTCGGCTACGCGTCCAAGAAGCACTTGCCCGAGATCGCCGCGAACCTGAAACCGATCTACGCAGCCCCGACTGCCGAGGCTGCGTTCGAGGAGTTCGCTGAGAAGTAGGGGGTAAGGCCTACCCGGCGATGATCCGGCTCTGGCGCAATGCCTGGACCGAGTTCGTGCCGTTCCTGGACCACGACATCGAGATCCGCAAGGTCCTGTGCGCTACGAACACGATCGAGCCCCTGAATGCTCGTTCCCGCAAAGGCTGCTCACGCCCGCGGTCACTTCCCGAACGAGCAAGCCGCATTGAAGAGACTCTCTACCTGACCGCAAGATCATTGGACCCCAAAGGACACCAGACCAACCCGCTAGGGCATGCGCTGGAGCCCACCCTGAACACCTTCGCCAACACCTTCACTGACCGCATGCCCACAGCCAACACCCACCAGTAGAGAACGCCACGTACACCATTAATCGGATACTCCCCTACCAAAGTGACACATCAAGGAATCCTTCCAAATGGCCAAGAGCGGCCTTCAAACCAGGCTTGTGTTCCATTGGAAAACGGTGCGAGGCTCAGGTCTGACCGCGGGCATGCAAAAAGGGGGCAGAACCCGTAGGTTCTGCCCCCTTCCCAAGTCAGCCTTAAGCGGATTCGGCCGGCTTGGTGGCAGCCGAATCGATCTGAACGCTCGGCGACATTGTCGCGGAGGCGGCGATCTTCTTCAGGTAGCGGCCCTTCGAGGAGGCTGGCTTCAAACGCAGCACCTCGTCTAGGACCGCGAAATAGTTGTCGACCAGCTGCTGGTGGCCGAACGAGACCTTGCCGATCAGGAACTGGAGGTTGGCGTGGCGGTCAACCCGGAACTCGATCTTGCCCCCCTTGATGTCCGAGACGGCCTTCGCGACATCCATCGTGACGGTGCCGGTCTTGGGGTTCGGCATGAGGCCGCGGGGGCCGAGCACGCGGCCCAGCTTGCCGACCTTGCCCATCAGGTTCGGGGTGGCGACGGCCGCGTCGAAATCGGTCCAGCCGCCGGCGACCTTCTCGATCAGGTCGTCGTCGCCGACCTCATCGGCGCCTGCGGCCTTGGCGGCCTCGGCCTTCTCACCGGAGGCGAAGACGAGGACCCGTGCCGTCTTGCCAGTGCCGTGAGGAAGGTTGACCGTGCCGCGGACCATCTGGTCGGCCTTGCGGGGGTCGACGCCGAGGCGGATGGCTACCTCAACGGTCTCGTCGAACTTCGCCGACGCCATCTCCTTGACCAGCTTCAGTGCCTCTTCGGGCGAGTAAAGCTGGGTGCCGTCGCGCTTCTCGGCGGCGGCCCTGTAAACCTTGCTGTGCTTCATCTCTGGTTCCTTGATTGTCTTGTCAGCTTCGTGGGCTGATCCACCAGTTCTGGTCCGGGAGCGTCCCTACCAGGGGGTGCGTCACTCGACGGTGACACCCATGGAGCGGGCTGTGCCCTCGACGATCTTGCATGCGGCCTCGACGTCGTTGGCGTTGAGGTCAGGTAGCTTCATCGTGGCGATCTCACGTACCTGATCCTTGGTGAGGGTTCCCACCTTGTTCTTCAGCGGGTTGTCGGAGCCCGACTGGATGCCAGCGGCCTTCTTGATCAGCTCGGCAGCAGGCGGGGTCTTCGTGATGAAGGTGAACGTGCGGTCCTCGTAGATGGTGATCTCCACGGGGATGACGTTGCCGCGCTGGGACTCCGTCGCGGCGTTGTAGGCCTTGACGAACTCCATGATGTTGACACCGTGCGGACCGAGAGCGGTACCGACCGGCGGCGCAGGCGTAGCGGAGGCTGCCTGCAACGCAACCTTGACCAGGGCTGCGACCTTCTTCTTGGGAGGCATGTTGGGTCCTTATGAGTTGAGTTTGAAACGGTCACGGCAGGAACCGTGACGCAACGCGCCATTTTAGGCTGGTGGAACGTGAATTCCTAACCGACCTTCTCCACCTGCTTGAATTCCAGGTCGACGGGAGTCTCGCGGCCCAGGATCTCCACGAGAGCCCGGAGCCGCTGCTGGTTGGCGCTGATCTCGGTGATCGTGGCGTGCACCCCGGTGAAGGGGCCGTCGGTCACCATGACGGAGTCGCCCACCGCGAAGTCGACGACCTCCACCTTCTTCTTCGCGCGCACCGCGGGACCGGACGCCTCAGCGGCGGCCTTCGCGACCACGGAAGGAGTCAGCATGCTGACAACCTCGTCCAGGCTGAGCGGGACAGGCGTCTGGCCGTGGCCGACGAAACCGGTCACGGATGGGGTGTGGCGCACCGTCGCCCAGGAGTCGTCGGTCAGCTCCATGCGCACCAGCACATAGCCCGGCAGCACGCAGCGGGTGACGGTCTTGCGGGTGTTGTTGCGCAGCTCGACGACTTCCTCGGTGGGGACGATGGTCTCGAAGATGTAGTCCTCCATGTTGAGGGAGGAGGCCCGGGAGTCCAAGTTCTGCTTGACCCGGTTCTCCATGCCCGAATAGGTGTGGATGACGTACCATTCGCCCCACTTCGACTCCAGCTCTTCGCGAAGCCTTGCGACAGCGGCAGCTGCGACATCGTCAGTCTCGGGTTTCTCGGGTTCGGAGGGAACCGGGTTGTCATCCGCGAGCTGGATCTCCTCGTCCTGGGAGCCCTCCTCGTCTGCGGACAACGGACCGAGATCGATCTCCACCTCGTCGCTGGCTGTAGGCAACTCGCCGAGATCGATCTCGAAGTCGTCGGTGTTCTCACTCACTGGCTTCCTCCAAACAGCTTCAGCAGGGTCCAGGCGAAGCCGGCGTCAAGCAGGACCACGTACAAGATGATGAAAAGCACGAACAACAGCACCGCCGCATACAGGGTCGTCAGCTCAGGCCAGGTGGGCCAGACGACCTTTTTCAGCTCACTGACGGTCTGACGCGTGAACTGGGCCGGGTTCTTCGCCCGGTACGGGTCCTGATGCTCATGGGTTGTCTCCGAACGCTTTCGCGTCTTGACAGACTTCTTGACCGGGGCCTTCGCGGTCTTCCGCTTCACAACCCGCGATGCGGGCTTGTCGTCCTTGGTCTTGGTGTCATCCTCGGAGTCGTCGGCGGCATCCTCCGAGGTTTCCTCGTCGAACTGATCCTCCAGGTCGGCGATCACCTCGTCGTCGGCGACGGGGTCAGCCTCGGGGCGCTCTTCCCCGTCTTGCTGAGTCTTATCGTCGCTCACGCGTGGTCCCTTCCGGTCAACAAACGATGAGGCCTGCCCACCCACTGGGTGGCAGGCCTTTCGAAGCAAGGTGCTTCGCAGGGCAGGAGGGACTCGAACCCCCAACCTGCGGTTTTGGAGACCGCTGCTCTGCCAGTTGAGCTACTACCCTTTGGCGTTTTCGGCAGCCCCGATGGGGCAAGGCTGACCGTGCCAGTGCCCCATAGTAACGCATTCACGCGAGGGGCAGAAATCGCTCACGGGATCTCGACACCGATGAGGTTCACCTCAGGCACTAGGACGATCCCGAAACGCTCCTCGACCCCGGAGCGGATCTCCCGAGCCAGGGCGACGACATCAGCAGTCGTCGCCATCCCACGGTTGGTCAATGCCAGAACGTGGCGCGTGGACAGCCTCGCCGCCCCCTGCCCGTAGCCGGGGTTGAACCCAGAGTGCTGGATGAGCCAGGCTGCGCTGGTCTTGATTCCGCCCTCGGCCTGGTAGCGGGGAGCCTCGCCGGGGAGGGCGGCGGCCTGCTCGTCGGTGAGGATCGGGTTGGTGAAGAAGGAGCCCGCAGACCATGTGTCATGGTCTTTCTCGTCCAGAACCATGCCCTTGCGACGCCGGATGCCGAGGACCGTCTCACGGACGTGAACGGCTGGGGCCCGCCGTCCGACCTCTACGCCCAGCTCACGGGCCAGCTCGGGGTAGCGGATGGGCTGGCTCTGGTCTCCCAACGGCAGCTGGAAGTCCACGCGCAACACCAGATAGCGGCCCGGTTCCCGTTTGAACCGGGAGGTGCGGTAGGCGAAGTCGCAGTCGGCGACGGGAAAAGTGCGCACTGTCTGGTCCACGCGATCCCAGGTACGAACTTGCTGGATGGCATCAGCCACCTCGAACCCATAGGCGCCGACGTTCTGGATGGGCGTGGCCCCGACGGAGCCGGGAACCCCGGACAGGGCCTCCAATCCGGACCATTCCTCAGCGCATGCGCGGGCTACGAGATCATCCCAGCTCTCCCCCGCCGCCACCTGCACTTGAGCGCCGTAGCAGGCCTCCTGCTCGACGGTGATCCCACGGGTCGCGACCTTGACGACTGTGCCGTCGAAACCGTCGTCGGAGACCAGGACGTTCGACCCACCCCCCAGGATCAGGGCGGGCTCACCACGGGAGTCGCAGTCGGCCACAAGGTCGATGAGTTGCTGCTCACCCGTTGCCTCGACGAAACGTCGGGCTGGTCCACCAACTCGGAAGGTCGTGTGATTCCTCAACAGCTCAGTCAACGCGGACCTCCACCTTCGCAGCCCCAAACACCGCGTCGCCGCCGCAGGTCGCAGTCAGGTTCACAGTGGCCACCCCGTCGTTGATCTCGGTGACGGTTCCCGTGTAGACGACATCGACCCCCTCGTCGGTGTCTGGCACCGCCACGGGTCGGGTGAAGCGCACGGAGTATCGCCTGATGCGAGAGGGATCCTTGACCCAGTCGGTGACGACCTTGAGGCCCGCTCCCATGGTCCACATGCCGTGGGCCAGGACACCCGGAAGACCGATGGCACGGGCATGGCGGTCGGAGAAGTGGATCTCGTTGAAGTCGGTGGAGGCGCCGGCATAGCGCACGACAGTGGATCGGGTGACGTTCACGCGCAGTTCACCGATGAACTCATCAGCCATGGACGGTCTCCTCACGGTTGTGCATCAAGGTGGAGCGGGCTTCGCAGACAAGCTCATCGGCGACGGTCAGGGAGACCAGGATCGTGATGAAGTCGAGGTTCCCCCGCTTCCGGACCCGCTCAATGGTCAGCGTGGCGGTCACGTCGTCGCCCTCCGTCAGGGGACGGTGAAAGTCGAAGGCCTGGTCAGCATGGACGATGCGGTGGAGGGCCACACCCAGTTCGGCATCGTCGAAGAGAGCATCCCAGGCCTGGGCAGCGATGACAGCGGCAAAAGTCGGGGGGGCGATCGGAGGTTCCCCCGCATAGGCTGGGTTGTCGTCCTTCAGCGCCGCAGCGAACTCAGCAATCTTGGCGCGGCTGACACGATAGACGGGGGCTGGCGGATACGTCCTGCCCACGTGGTCGGCGGAAATCGGCATGGGAAAAGGCTACTAAGAAACACGTGGGGCCGCCCCTGAAGGACGGCCCCACGTGTGGTCGAAGACAATCAGCGGGTCTCGCGATGCGCACGATGGGTGCGGCAACGCGGACAGTACTTCTTCAGCTCAATCCGGTCGGGGTCGTTACGACGGTTCTTCTTGGTGATGTAGTTGCGCTCCTTGCACTCGGTGCAGGCAAGCGTGATCTTCGGACGAACGTCCTGCCCCTTCTTGGCCATGATCGGTTTCCCTCGTGTCTCAAGCGCGGATGCGCGTGCTGTGTCTGCTGTGTGGTGAC
>CAKZJI010000459.1 GCA_936941515.1 uncultured Propionibacteriaceae bacterium | reverse complement strand
GCACGCACTATCCAACGTCCATGCCGCAACGCCGGAAAATCACCTCAACCACAGCTTGAGGGTTTAAACGATTCCGAACCACCGATGGTCATCATCTCAGCGCGTGGTTGGAAGCCGATTCGCCTCCATGACCCCGTTGGGAGTCGAGAACCACCGATGGTCATCATCTCAGCGCGTGGTTGGGGCTTCTGGAGCCGACACATCATAGACGCTGGCCTCCTGGCTGAGCAGGACAGCCAGAACCTGAGCCTTCAGGTCGGAGTCATCCGCGCTACCCCACACCACCGTGTCGCCGTCATCAAGACGGATCTCAATCTGATCCACCGCCGAGGCTCGAATTGAGGTGATGCGCTCCCCCAATGTCGGGACAATCGCCCGCACCACCGTGGAGACATCACGCAGCAGTCGCTGATCGGGCGCATCAATCTGCGCCATGACCACACCCGCTGGCGGCTCCCCTCCCTCGTTGAACACGACGCCTTCGGTGTCGACCCAGTTGACTTTCCCGGCGTCATTCCACAGATAGGACAGGGTTCGCTCCTTGACGATGATCTCGACGGTGTCCGGGAACCGACGCTCCACCGTCACCTCAGCCACGGGAGCCAGGGCTGAGACCCGTTCCCTGGCTCCGCTCAGATCCAGCATCGCAAGCGGACGTCCGACCTCCACAGCGGCAGCCTGAATCACCTGCTCCTCGGTGAGAAGCGAGACGCCGCTCACCCGAACCTGTCTCGCGGCGAACACCGAGGAGAACCCGAACAGCCAGGTGATGACACCCGCCAACAGCAAAACGAAAGCCACGGCGCCGAGCGTCAGCAGGCGGACCCGCCGTTGCCGTTTCCGCCTGGCCGCGAGCGCCCGGGCGAACTCTCCCGGGGTGGTGTTCACCTGCTCTGCGCCTCCGGACGCTGGGCCAACAGCGGAGCCAGCAGGGGGCCGACGATGGTGACGTCACCACAGCCAAGCGTGATGATGAGATCCCCAGGTCTGGCGATCTCATTCAGAGCCTCGGGAAGGTCGTATTTGTCGACCACGTAGACCACCTCACGTGCGCCGTGCCTCCTGGCAGCGTCGACCACCAGTTCCCCGGTGACCCCTGGGATGGGATCCTCCCGGGCGCCGCAGACGTCGTTGATGACCGCGATGTCAGCGAGGGTCATGACCTCACCGAACTCATCATAGAAATCAGCCGTGCGGGAGTACAGATGCGGCTGGAAGCATGCGATCAGCCTCCCCTTGAGCCCGGTCCGCTCATTGCCTGCCTCAGTGGCCCGTCGAGCTGCGCTCAGCGCGGCCCGGATCTCCGTCGGATGGTGCGCATAGTCGTCGTAGACGCGGATGCCCGCCGTGTCCGTGATGAGCTGGAAGCGCCGCAGAGTGCCGACGAACTGGCCGAGCGCCGTCACTGCCTTGTCGTGGCTGAGGCCGAAGATCCGCCCGACAGCGTAGGCGGCTGAGGCGTTGGCCAGGTTGTGGTTACCAGGCACCTGCAGCGTGATCGGTCCGGAGTCCGGACCGTAGGTGAGGGTGGCGGTCACCCCGTTGCCCTCCGCACGCACATCGGTGATCCTCACGTCTGCGTCCTCGGCCTCGCCGTACCGGATGATCTGAGGCCCCTCGCCCACGAGGGCATCGGCGAGTTCACGGGAACCAGGGTTGTCGACGTTGATCACGACCCATTTCACCCCAGGTCGCGTGGCAAAGGCGCGGAAGCCATCGGCATAGGCCTCCGGGGTGCCCCAGTTGATGAGGTGATCGGCACCCACGTTCGTGATCACCGCGATCTCGGTCGGATACTGCAGGAAGGAGCCGTCGGACTCGTCCGCCTCGACGACGAAGGCCTCGCCAGAGCCGATGGCGGAGCTGACGCCCGTGGTGGACAAAGACCCTCCGATGACGTAGCTCGGGTCCAGGCCTGCCTCAGCAAGCATGACCGCCGTCATCGCAGTGGTGGTGGTCTTCCCGTGGGATCCCGCCACCGAGACCCCCCGCTTCCCAACCATCAGCGCGGCGAGCGCCGCCGAACGATGCCAGATGCGCAGCCCGCGACGCCTCGCCTCGACAAGCTCGACATTGTCTGAGCGAATCGCCGAGGAGATCACAACCGTCTGCGCCTGTCCGAGCTGGCTGGCGTCATGCCCCACATAGCACGGGATGCCAAGCTGCTGCAGCGACTGCAGAGCCTTGGAGTCTGAGCGGTCAGATCCGGTGACGGAGACCCCGAGCTCCGCATAGGCGCGCGCTATGCCGCTCATTCCCGAACCGCCAATGGCGATGAAATGGACCGGGCCGACGTGATCGGCGGGAAGAACCTCAATGGGGTTGAGCAGGGGCACGTTACTTCTCTCCTCGAACGACATCCAGAGCCGCCCGGGCCAGCACTTCGGCAGCGTCGGAGGGCGAATGGGGGCGGGCCAGCTCACCCATGCGAGTGAGTCCTGCCGCATCGGTGATCATCGGGATCACCAGCTCAGCCAGTTTATCCGCGGTCAACTCAGCCTCAGGGAGCAGGATGCCCGCACCATCCGCAACCAGCCCGGAGGCGTTGCGCGCCTGCTCGCCATTGCCCCACGGCAGAGGGATGAAGATGACAGGAAGCCCCAACACTGCGGTCTCCATCACAGTGCCGGCACCTGCCCTCCCGACCATGAGGTCCGCTGATCGGTAGGCCTCCGCCATGTCGCTGACATAGGCGACGGGAACATACCGGGCTCCACTGGCATCCTGGATCACGACATCGGCCTCGGTGAAGTTCTTCTGGCCCAGCACATGAAGCACCTGGATTCCGGCTGCCAGCATTCGCGGCACGGCCTCCATGAGGGTCTGGTTGATCGCCCTGGCCCCTTGGGAGCCGCCGCTCACCAGCAGGGTGGGCCGTTCCTGGTCGAGCCCAAAACGCGCTCTGGCTTCGGCTGGGGACAGCTCGGGATGCGTGATGCTGCGGTTCATCGGCATCCCGATCCGCCTGCCACCCCGGATCTTGGTTCCGGGGAAGGTATACCCGGTGAAGGCGGCGAACCGCGCAGCCACCTTGTTCGCGATCCCTACCACCCGGTTGGCCTCATGCACCAGCACGGGAATCCGCATCATGTTGGCGGCCAGGTAGACCGGTATGGAAACGTAGCCGCCATAGCCGATCAGCACCTGCGCCTGGGCTTGCCGGAGAACCTCTCGGGCCTCCCGCACCGCCTGCGTCAGGTTCCAGGGCAGCTTCACCAGATCCAGGCTCGGCCTGCGGGGCATCGGGACGGGGCGAATCAGCCTCAGGTCCAGCCCGGCCTCCGGGATCACCCGTGTCTCCAGTCCCTTCGCCGTCCCGACGC
>CAKZJI010000458.1 GCA_936941515.1 uncultured Propionibacteriaceae bacterium | reverse complement strand
CCACAGTAGCCGCACTCGAATTCTACAGAAACACATTCTGACTAAGCCTCTATGTGTTGAAGCTTATTGAAGACAGTCTGCGGAGCGGTAGAATCGCTTGTCTGCCCGATTGTCTCATTGCTGTGAATATGCTTCCCGGTATTTCCGGGCCATAGAGAAATTAAGGAACAGTGTCTATGTCGGAAAATAATCCATTTGCCGGCCTTCCTGAAGTGCCTGCTTTCTCGCTTGTCAGTGAGACCTTTGTCGACGGTCAGATGGCCTGCGGCGCAGCTATCACGAATTTTTGGTATTCCGGAGGGAGAGGACCGGAGTCCTCATCTTGCGTGGGGCAATGTTCCTGAGGAGGCCAAGAGCTTCGTGGTCACCGTCTATGATCCTGACGCGCCAACCGGATCTGGTTTCTGGCACTGGGCAGTCGCGGACATCCCGGCGCACGTCACGGAGCTGCCGGAAGGAGCGGGAGATGAAAACGGGATGGGCCTCCCTGAAGGCGCCAGGCAATTCCGCAACGATGCGGGAACCCGGGGCTTTGTCGGGGCCGCGCCGCCAGCCGGTCATGGTCAGCACCGTTACTTCGTGACTGTCAGCGCAGTCGATGTGGATCATATCGACGTCGATGACGACGCATCCCCCGCACTGCTCGGCTTCATGTTGAGCAGCCACGTGATCGGACGAGCTTTCTTGATCGCCACTGCTGAGATGCCGGCGGCAATTGATGCGTGAATCAGGGTGACCGGGAAGGGTAATTAAAGAACAGTGTGTGGGCCGGGACCAAGACCCGGCCCACACACTGTCGCCGTATCAGTCGGTGGCTTTGAGGGCTTCCTTCCACTTCATCGGTTTGCCGGTGCGCAGCAGGCCGCGATCGTAGATGCGGGCTGCGAACCAGATGACCAGAGCAGTGGTCGCGATGAGAATCACGATGGAGAGGAAGGGCTCCCAAGCGGCGCCCTGTTCGCGGAAGATCCGCAGGGGAACTGCGACGGGGGCCGAGAGGGGGATGTAGCTCATGATCTGCAGCACCAATGGGTTGTTGCCAGCGAAGCTGACGCCGAAGTAAGGCAGCATCACGAGCCATATGAGCGGCTGAACTGCGTTGTTCAGGTCTTCAGAACGAGACACCAAGGCGGCGGCAGCAGCATGCAACGAAGCTATCATCACGAAGCCGAATAGGAATAGCACGATGAACCACAGAATGGGAATGGTCAGTTCTGCCAGTGGTATCGACCCGCCATTGATGGCAGCTCCCAGGAACACGGTTCCGGCGATGGCTGCGATCTGCACCAGGGCTGCTGCTGAGTTCCCGAGGATCTTGCCGGTCAGCAAGGCCTTCGAGGGGACACTGGCCAGCAGGATCTCCACAATCCGGGTCTGCTTCTCCTCCACCACGGACTGGGCAATGCTCATCCCGAATGTGATGGCGGCTATGAGCCATACCATGCCGAATCCAAGATTCAGAAGATACTGGAATGAGGGATTCGGGGCGTCCGGGTTTAGGAGCTCCACATCCGGTGCCACCGAAAGTTTCATGACAAGGCTGCTTGGTGGATCGTTGAGAGCAATCAGCTTCAGGCCGATCGGATTCCCCGGGTCAGGAACGATTGCAGCCTTCACCTCCTCGGAGGACACCAGCTCCCGGGCAGCGGCCGCGTCAGCCACCTCCGTCACTGTGACATCAGGCAACTGCGATAGCGTCTGCACCAGCTCCGCAGGAGCAGCGACGGTGGTGGTGCCGCTCACCAGTTTTCCGATCTGTGGGATGAAGACCATCAAGCCGAGATACAGCAGCAGCGTGACGGCTGTCGATATCAGGAAGGACTTGGACAGGAACCGGGTGATGATCTCGCGTTTGGCGACGATGCCGACGGCTGTCCAGAACGTGGGGCGCTGATGGGTGGACTGGATGCTCACTGGGTCATCTCCTTGTAGATCTCGTGCAGGCTGCGGGTGACGCGCCCGAATTTGGTGACGGTGCTGCGGTTCAGGGCCTCAATCAGGATGCGGTTTGCGGTGGACTCGTCGTAAGTCTGGAAGCGGACGTAGCCGCCGTCGAACTCAACCACCTGCACCCCGATATCACGCACCCAGCCAGTGTCGCCGTGCATCTGGAGCTCCCAGTCGTTGCTGGTGTCCAGCGCCAGCAGCTCCGCTCGGGTGCCGTTGGCTCGAACCTCGCCGTCCTTGATGATCACCAGCTCGTCGCAGAGCCGTTCCACCACATCCAGCTGATGTGATGAGAACAACACGGGAGCGCCGATGGCGGCGACGTCGCGCAGCACCTGAACGGTGATGTCCACGGCGTCGGGATCAAGACCGGAGAACGGTTCGTCGAGGATCAGGGCCCCGGGACGATGGATCAGGGCGGCGGCGATCTGAGCCCGCTGCTGGTTGCCGAGGGACAGCGACTCCAGGGTGTCAGTGGGTTTGCCATACAACCCGAGGCGCTCCAACAACTCCAGCCCATACTTCCTGGCCTCGTCCGCCGGTGCGCCGTGCAACTGGGCCAGGTAGACCAACTGGTCGATGACCTTCATCTTCGGGTACAGCCCACGCTCCTCGGGCATATAACCGAAGGCGGCCCGCTGGTCGGCGGTGATGGGCTGCCCATCAACCAGCACCTGCCCGTCGTTGGCTGCCAGCACACCCAGGATGATGCGCATCGTCGTGGTCTTCCCAGCCCCGTTGCCGCCGACGAAACCAGTCATGAGCCCGGGCTTGATGTCAAAGGACACGTCTTTCAAGACGTGCTTGTCTCCGAAGAATCGGTGAACATTCCGAACGCTGATCATGTCCTCAACGCTATGGCGAAAGCCCTTTCCAGCGCTTCCCGCCGCTGGGGGAAATCTGGAGCTCCCCCACACGGGGGATGACTACGCTGAGCTGGGGGAGATCAGCCCGTGCTCGTAGGCCCAGATGACGGCGCTGATGCGGTCACGCAAACCGAGCTTGGCCAGGATGTTCGAGACATGGGTTTTGACCGTTTCAGCGCTGATGAACAGCTCGGCGGCGATCTCGGCGTTGGTCAACCCCCGGGCCAGACACAGCAGGGTGTCGTGTTCCCGCTCGGTGAGCTCTGTCGTCGCAGTGCTCGCCGCGAACGTGGGTGTGGTCGAGGCGAAGCGGGCGATCACTCGGCGCGTCACCTGCGGGGACAGCAACCCCTCCCCGCGACCGAGGATCTGCACGGCCCCAATCAGCTCCTCCGCCTCTGCCGTCTTCAGCAGGAAACCTGCGGCACCGGCCTGGAGGGTCTCGAAGAGGAAGTCGTCGCGGTCGAAGGTGGTGAGGATCAGGATCGCAGAGGGGCAGCCCTTTGCGGTGAGCTGCCGGGTGGCCTCAATGCCGTTCAGCTGCGGCATCTGCACGTCCATGCAGATCACGTCCGGATCCAGTGCGGCAGCGAGCTCGACGGCGGCCCGGCCGTCCGCCGCCTCGCCGACCACCTCGATCTCGTCCTCCGAGCCGAGGATCGCGCCGAAGCCGAGACGGATGAGCGGCTGGTCGTCCACGAGCAGCACGCGGAT
>CAKZJI010000457.1 GCA_936941515.1 uncultured Propionibacteriaceae bacterium | reverse complement strand
CTCGCAGGGCGGATCACCTTCGCGCCGCTGTCGGGCGTGATCCGCGCGGCGGATCCGGGCGGCTTCGCGATCCCGCCCCGCGGGGCCGAGATCCGCGCCTGGTACCTTGTGGGCGGCGGCCGCGCCGGCAACGTGCCCCCCGACACGCTTGTCCGGCTTCGCCAGCCGGTGCCGGGGCTTTCGATCACCAATCCTGCCCGCGCGACCGGTGGCGAGGACGCCGAGCAGCGCCGATTCGGCGACGACCTGAGCAAGGACGATCGCTACGCGCGCACCGGGGAGTTCCTGCAGGTGCTGCGGGCCCTGTTCGAGGCGGAGAAGGGCGCGGGATCGGACTAGACTTCGCCCGATCAATCCGCGATTCGCAGGCCTATGACGATCCACACCCCGCCGCCGGAAGGCGGCCGCATCATCGACGAGCCGATGGAGACGGCGCTCAGCCGCCGCTATCTGGCCTACGCCCTGTCGACCATCACCAACCGCGCCCTGCCGGACGTGCGCGACGGGTTCAAGCCGGTTCACCGGCGCATCCTCTACGCCATGCACCAGATGCGGCTGAACCCGCAGGCGGCGGCGCGCAAATGCGCCAAGGTCGTCGGCGAGGTGATGGGCGGATACCACCCGCACGGCGACGCCTCGATCTATGAGGCCCTGGTGCGCCTGGCCCAGGATTTCGCCCAGCGCTATCCGCTGGTCGACGGGCAGGGCAACTTCGGCAACATCGACGGCGATGGCGCCGACGGCCCGAAGCGTGACCGAGTCCTCACCCAGGCTCGGCAGGACCCGTTCGATGTAGTTCATGAACACTGAGCTGGGACCGACCACCAGCACCCCGCCCTTCTCCAAACGGGCGCGGTTTGTGTACAGGAGGAAGGCTGCGCGATGCAGGGCGACCACAGTCTTGCCGGTGCCGGGCCCCCCGCCGATGATCGTGAAACCCTGGTAGGGGGCGCGGATGGCCTCGTCCTGCTCAGCCTGAATGGTGGCGACGATATCGCGCATGGTTCGGCCTCGCGCCCGGGTGAGCGCCGCCATCAGAGCGCCCTCCCCCAGAATGGGGAGGTCGGTCTCGACGGTGGTGTCCAGCAGGTCATCTTCCAGCCCAATGACCTTGTCGTCACGGCAGCGCAGCACCCGACGTCGGATCACATGCATGGGAGCGGCCTGGGTGGCGCGATAGAAGGGCTCTGCCGCGGGCGCCCGCCAGTCGATGACGAGAGGCTCGTATTCCTCGTCTCGCACCCCGAGCCGCCCGATATAGCGGGTCTCGGGAAAGGTCAGATCAAGACGGCCGAACACCAAGCCCTCATGTTCGGCGTCGAGAACAGCCAACCGCCTCACGGCCTGATAGGCGAAGGCATCCCGTTCGAAAAGGGCTGTGCCCGACTCCTCACGCAGATAGTCGGCGCGATCACTTTGATATAGCTCAGCCCCGCTGCGGGCGAGCGAACGGGCGCTGGCCGCGGAGACGGCCAGATTCTCGTAGACCCGGTTGACGTGCTCCTGTTCCAACTCGATTTCGTGTTGAAGGTCACCTTGGGAAGTGGTCAACGGCTTGTATCCTCACATTTTAGGTGGACGATCCAGCTTACCCGGTTTGGGATCGGGCCTGTTTACTCGTAGCCTCATGGACGACATGAGGGAGCAGAATAATGATGAGCAGTGACCGTCCGGGCAATTCTCAGCCAGCAACGGGAGACAATCCCGCACGACCATGGCAGATGGCAACGGCTGCCCTTGCAGTTGCGCTGGTGCTCTGCCTCGGTGCGCTGGCGCAGGGCACCCAGCGGGGGGAGGCCCAGGCCACCGTCACTGTGACCGCTGGCGCAGGACAGACCGCCTCCGGGCAGGCGGAGCAGCCCCCCGCAACGGCTTCCAAGAACGCAGAGCAGGATGCTGCAATCGATGCCCTGGCGCGCCGGCAAGAAGGCGATCCCATGGCCAAAGGCAGGGTGGATGCCCCCGTCGTGATGATCGAGTATGCCGACTACCGGTGCCCCTTCTGCTCGGTGTTCGCGGAAGACACTCTTCCCCAGCTTCAGCCGTTGATCGACGACGGCACCCTGCGCGTCGAGTTCCACGACATGGCGATCTTCGGCGAGGACTCCATCAACGCCGCCGCAGCCGCCCGCGCCGCCGGGGAGCAGGGCCTTTTCTGGGAGTTCCAGGCTGCCCTCTACGCACGCCTGCCGAATCAGGGACACCCCGACGTCAAGGACGACCTGGTCATGGAGATCGCCCAGCAGGTGGGGGTCAAGGACATGTCCGCGTTCGAGACCGCCTACCGAGCGCAGGAGACCAGGGAAGCTGTGGTGAGGCACACCGAGGAGGCCAAGGGGCTGGGCATCCGGGGCACCCCCTTCTTCTTCGTTGGGAGGCAGCAGATCTCCGGGGCCCAGCCGCTGGAGGTCTTCCAGCAGGCGATCCAGCAGCAGAGGAACGCATGATCTGATGGAGGTCGGATTCGCGGGCGCCTTCCTGGGGGGATTGGCGGCTCTGCTGAGCCCATGCGCCGCCATGCTCCTGCCCTCTTTCTTCGCCTACGCCTTCGGTGAGGACAGACGACGGCTCATCGCAAGAACCTGCGCGTTCTACCTGGGGCTGCTGCTTCCCCTGGTTCCTCTGGGCCTTGGGGTTGGTGCGCTCGGGTCGCTGCTCACCGAGCACCGGGGAACGCTGGCTCTGGTCGGTGGGCTGGTGATGATCCTGTTTGGGGTGGTGACGTTGCTGGGACTCCAGCTGCCTGTCCCTGGTGTGAGCAGCTCCGGTGGCACCAGCACCGTCGCCGTGGTCTTGATGGGGGCGGTCTATGGTCTGGCCGGCGCATGCACAGGCCCGCTGCTGGGCGCGGTCCTGACCTTCGCGGCAGTCGGTGGCTCAGCGTTCTATGGGGCACTGCTGATGATGATGTTCGGCGCAGGGATGGTCACTCCGCTGCTGCTGCTGGCTTGGGTGTGGGATGGGCTCGGCGTCACCAGGTGGCTCAGGCCGAGGCCCGTCCGGATGGGGCCTGTGAACACCAGCTTGTGGAATCTGATCAGCGGCATCCTGCTCATCGGCATCGGCTGCCTGTTCCTGTTCTCTGATGCGACCTCGGCGCTGGGTGGGCTGCTTGACGCGCGTCAGCAGTTCGACCTGGAGAACTGGCTTCGCCGCTTCGCCGGCGGCATCCCCGACGCGGTGGCGATCCTGATCCTGTTGGCCGGGGCTGGGGCTGTGATCTGGTGGGTGAGCTGGCGCTCTTCCCGGTAAGGGCTGCCTGAGTGCAGTTCTCGTTTCAGGACAGGCCGAGGAAGTCCCGGATGGCGGGGAGCAGCCGCGAGGCAACTGCGCGGCCCTGTTCGTACATGGACCTCAACCGCCACACGTTGCGCTCAGAGTTGGTGATTCGCATCTCGTCGGGGAACACCAGGAACGCTCGGCCTGCCTTTTCCAGGTGACGCAGCTCCGCCATCGCCCGGTTGTAGTTGTCCGGGCGTTCCAGGATGCCCTGGGCGATCGCGGGGTAGCGGCGGAAGACCGCATGATGGGCGGCCGGAAATCGGGCTGGCGCCTTCCGGTAGCCCCGTTCACGGGTCAAGACCACCAGGAAGCGGTCATGGCCGTCGGCCTTGGCGGCATCAATGGCCAACCCTCCCGTCGGTCCGAGGGCGCCATCGCAGTAGTCCACTCCGTCGATCCGGGTGATCGGCATCAGCAGCGGCATGGTCGATGATGCCCGCACCCTTTTCATCAGGTCTTGCCTGCCCTGCACATCATCGCGGCCCCAGTAGATCATCTGGCCGTCCTGGCAGCGGAATCCGCCGATGCGCAAGCTCGCGGGGTTCCGCGTGAAGGTCTCGTGGTCGAAGGGCAGGGCCTGGTGTGGCTCTGAGGTGTGCTCGTAGATCCACTCGGCGTTGAACAGGCCTCTGCCTCGCAGCCAGGTGCCCCAGTTGCCGAATCTCGGGTGCGCTGCGAACTCGACGAATGTCGTGCGGGTCCTCTCCACGTCGCGTGACAGGTAGTTCGCCAGACAGCTGGAACCAGCCGAGATGCCGCCCACCCATCCGATGTGGATCTGGGCTTCCAAGAGTGTCGCGGCGACGCCTGCGGAGAAGGAGGCGCGCATCCCGCCGCCCTCGAACACGAGTGCGACGTCATTGACGTTGCTGGAGAGATCATCGGGCACGGGAACAGACGATAGGGGAGAAAAGCGGGCGTGAGCGGAGATGACCATGTCTCGGTACAGCAACAACCAGCGATGGGTACATGAGACCCCAGGGGTGTCCGAGAGAGGACTTGAACCTCCACGCCCTATAACGGGCACTAGCACCTCAAGCTAGCGCGTCTACCTATTCCGCCACCCGGACTTGGGTTGCCCCCACACTGTGGGCGCGAAGACGAACATTAGCAGGCCCCTTCGGCAGGCTGCAACCGGTTATTCGCTCGTGGCGCGGAAGGCATTCGGTCCGCCTGATATGTCGTCCAGAGCAGCCACTATCGGCGGCACCAGGCGCTTCGTCTCGGCTTCCAGAAGCTCCGCCAGATGCTCCGCGGTCCGGGGGCCCACCAAGGCGCTCGCGACATGCGGGGCGTCGCGCACCCACAGCAACGCCACCTGCGCCGGAGTCAGCACCAGTCCGTCGGCGGCCTTCGCCACGGCGTCGATCACCGACCGGCTGCGCGGCTGCAGGTAGGGCTCAAGGAACCAGCTGAAATGCTCCGAGGCTGCTCGTGAGTCGCGGGGGATGCCGTACCGGTAGCGGCCCGTCAGCGCGCCCCTGCCCAGCGACGACCATGCCAGCAAGCCGAGCCGGTGATACCTGGCGGCCCCGATCACCTCGACCTCTGCGCGGCGGGCCAGCAGAGAGTACTCCACCTGCACCGATGCCAGCCTCGTGCGGCCCGCCATCGCCGTCTGCCATGCGGCTGCGGTTGCTGTCTGCCATCCCACGAAGTTGCTGACCCCGACGTAGCGGGCCAGTCCCCTGGAGACTGCCGAGTCCAGAGCGGACAATGTCTCGTCGATGGGGGCATCGCCCCAGGCGTGTATCTGCCACAGGTCCACGTGATCGGTTCGCAGCCTCCGCAATGACCCCTCCAGGTCGTTCAGCAGCGCGGCTCGTGAGGTGTCGATGATGCGCTTGCCGCCTCGGATCACGAACCCGGCCTTGGTGGCGATGGCCAGCGAGTCGCGGGGGATGCCGGAACTCAGCAGCTTCCCGATCATCTGCTCGGCAACACCGCCCCCATACGCGGGCGCGGTGTCGATCAGGTTGCCGCCGGCCTCGACGAAGTCATGCACCATCTCCTGGGCACTGGACCAGTCGACGTCGCGTCCCCAGGCCATCGTCCCCAGACCAATCCGGGAAATGTGCAGCCCAGACCCCCCGAGCGCCCGATATTCCATATTCCGCAGTTTATGCCTGGAGCACCCTTTTACGAGGCCTTCAGCACGCCGGTGACCAGCAGGACGACAAGAACAGCCGCCAGAGCCCACCGGTAGTAGACGAAACTGCGGAATGTGTGGGTGGAGATGAACTTCAGCAGCCAGGCGATCACGGCATAGCCGATGACAAATGCGATGACGGTCGCCACGATCGTGGGCCCCCACGAGACGCTGGCGTCCCCGCCGATGTCCTTCAGCTTGTACAGGCCTGATCCGAACACCGCAGGGATCGCCAGCAGAAAGGAGTAGCGGGCGGCGGCCTCACGGGTGTAGCCCATCAGCAGACCCCCGGAGATGGTCGCCCCGGAACGCGACACACCGGGGATCAGGGCGCAGGCCTGCGCCAGGCCGAACCACAGGCCATGTGGCCAGGTGAGCTGATTCAGCTGACGTTCATTGCGTTCCGCGATCCGATCCGCGATCAGCAGCACGACGCCGACGCCCGCCAGCATGGCTGCGGTGAACCAGAGGTTGCGGATATGGGTGTCGATGGCGTCCTGGAACAGCACACCCAGCACGACGATGGGGATGGAGCCGACGATCACCAGCCATCCCATGCGGGCGTCGGGATCGTCCCGGCCCACCCGGCCGGTCAGTGATCCGAACCACCGGGAGATGATCCGGATGATGTCCTTGCGGAAATAGAGCAGCACAGCGGTCTCGGTGCCCAGCTGCGTCACGGCGGTGAAGGCCGCCCCCGGATCTCGTCCCCCGAAGAACAACTGCCCGAAGATGGAGATGTGCGCGCTCGAGGAGATGGGCAGGAACTCCGTCAGTCCCTGCACGATGCCGAGTGCGATGGCCTCAAGCCAACCCATGTGCTGCTTCCTAACGATCGTGTGGTTTTCGCGGGACACTCTAACCGGTGGCGTCGCTGATGGTGACGGGCGTCACCGGAACCTGGGGTGCGCAAACTGCTGGACGACCTGTGCTTCTCGTTCAGCGGCGGCGACATTACCCTGGGGGAATGCTGCATCAGTTCTCGCACCCGGACAGAGTTGTCGTCGGGGCCCTCGGACCCGTCGGGAAGCGGAGGTTCGTGATCCAGATGCGGCAGCGCGATGCCCTGGCGACACTGGAGGTGAAGCGCGAGGCGATCTTGTCCATTGCCAAACGCATCGACTCGCTGCTGAGTGAGGCTGTGTCCCTCGGATGGATCGGGGAACCTCTTGAGCTGGAACCGGAGCTCGGCCCCCTGGACGCTCCCGTCGAGGTGCTCTTCGAGGTGCATGCCGTCGGCTGGGCCCTGGATGCCACCCGCGGAGCGATCCAGCTGGAGTTCTACTCGGCAGGCGTCGACCCAGGTGAGTCGGAGCTGGTCAGCCTGATCCAGCTCTGGCTCTATCCGCGGATGGCGCGCCAGTTCTCTGCCAGGGCGCGAACCATCATCGCCAGGACTGACCCGAGCTGTCCCTTCTGCGCCCAGCCAGTTCATCCTGCCGGGCACATCTGCCCACGCTCCAACGGCCTGCGCACCCCCCTGTTCTGACCCGCCGCATGGCGGATTCGGGAACCTGCGGGCTGAGGCAGTAGCTTGGTGGCCATGTACTCGTGGGCCCCCGTGGCGATTCCCAGCCTCCCCCCGTCGGCCGGCGTGCCGCAGCAACTCCGGCTTCATGACTCGGCGACGTCCAAGACCATTCCGGTGGGACCCGCCGAGGGAACCGCCGGCATGTACGTCTGCGGCATCACGCCATACGACGCCACCCATCTCGGCCACGCCAACACCTACGTCATCTTCGACCTGATCAACCGGGCCTGGCGTGACCTGGGCCTGGAGGTCACCTATGTGCAGAACGTCACGGATGTCGACGATCCGCTGCTGGAGAGAGCCCAGGCCACCGGCCAGGCCTGGGAGGAGCTGGCTGAGGAGCAGACGGAGCTGTTCCGCTCCGACATGACCCACCTGCGTGTGATCCCACCCAGCCACTACGTCGGAGCGGTCGAGTCCATTCCGTGCGTCGCCGACCTGATTGAGCGCCTGCTCCCGACGGGGCTGGTCTACCAGGTCGACGACCCGGAGCACCCCGACTGGTATTTCAACTCCGTGGGCGCGCCCGGTTTTGGGACTGTCAGCCACTACGACGAGGAACGCATGATCCGTGTCTTTGCGGAGCGGGGCGGCGACCCGGACCGTCCCGGCAAGCGGCATCCGCTGGACTGCCTGCTGTGGCGTTTCTCCCGGGAGGGGGAGCCCAGCTGGACATCGCCGTTGGGGGATGGCCGCCCCGGGTGGCACATCGAGTGCACCGCGATCTCCCTGAAATGGCTCGGCCCGCGCTTCGACCTGCAGGGCGGTGGCAGCGACCTGATCTTCCCACACCACGAGATGTGCGCCGCAGAGTCCGCGGCAGCCACGGGTGAGCCCATGGCGAAGGCCTATGTGCATTCCGGCATGGTGGGTCTCGGAGGAGAGAAGATGAGCAAGTCCAAGGGCAATCTGGAACTCGTGAGTCGGCTTCGCATGAAGGGCGCCGACCCGATGGCCATCCGCCTCGCTCTGCTGAGCCGGCACTACCGCAGCGACTGGGAGTGGACCCCGGAGCTGCTGGAGCAGGCGACGCAGCGACTCGCCACCTGGCGCAGCCTGCGTCAGCTCCCCGCGACGCGGCCTGCGGCCGAGGTGATGGCTGAATTGCGGCGGGCGCTGCGCAACGATATCGACGCACCGCTCGCGCTGCAGGTGATCGACGACTGGGCGGCCGGCAGCCTCGCGGGCGGGGGAGATGACCCCGATGGGTTCCGCCAGGTGGCCACAGCCGCGGATGCCCTGCTCGGGGTCGCGCTGTAGGACGCTAAGCTGCCCTGGGTGAAGTCCTTCGAACAGCTCTTCGAGCAGCTTTCCGAAACCGCACGCACCCGCCCTGAGGGCTCCTCGACGGTCGCCCGCCTAGACGCGGGCGTCCACCACATCGGCAAGAAGGTGGTGGAGGAGGCGGCAGAGGTGTGGATGGCCGCAGAGCATGAATCCAGGGACCATGCTGCGCTGGAGATCAGCCAGCTGCTGTATCACCTCCAGGTCATGATGATCGCCTTGGACCTGGATCTCGACGACGTATACCGGCACCTGTGAGCCGGAGGCGGGAACACCGATGCTGAAGATTGCCGTGCCCAACAAGGGCTCCCTCGCCGAGTCAGCTGCCGCGATGCTGCGCTCTGCCGGGTATCGCCAGCGCACCGACTCCAAGGACCTGACCTTGACGGATGAGGCCCACCACGTGGAGTTCTACTACCTGCGACCCCGCGACATCGCCGTCTACGTCGGTCAGGGGCATCTGGATGTCGGGATCACCGGCCGCGACATGCTGCTGGACTCCGGCGCGCCCGTCACCGAGATCATGCCGCTGGGGTTCGGCGGCAGCCGGTTCCGGTTCGCCGCTCCCTCGGCCGGTGACCACACGGTGGCGGACCTGGAGGGCAAGCGCATCGCCACCTCCTATCCAGGGCTGCTGGGTAACTGGCTGGCCGCCCAGGGCATTCGAGCCGAGCTGGTGAAGCTCGACGGCGCCGTCGAGTCGGCGATCCGCCTGGGTGTGGCGGATGTCGTCGCAGACGTAGTGGACACCGGAACCACCTTGAAACGCGCGGGCCTGGAGATGTTCGGGGACCCGATCTGCGTCTCGGAAGCCATCTTGATCCGTCGGGCCGAGACCCCCGCACCCGCTGGGCTGCAGGCGTTGCAGACGAGGCTGGAGTCCGTGCTCGTGGCCAACAACTACCTGATGATGGACTACAACGTTGCGGAGGAGAACCTGGCGGCGACGACGGCCCTGGCCTCCGGCGTCAACGGGCCGACGGTGTCGCGGCTCGCTGAGCCCGGCTGGCTGGCCGTCCGGGTGCTGGTGCCCAAACGAGGGGCCCATCTGCTCATGGACGAGCTGTTCGATGCCGGGGCGCGGGGAATCCTGCTGACTGAGCTGAGCGCCGTTCGGATCTGAGCCGGCATCCTCCAGCGGCAGGCTCCGACAGCTAGTTGATGCCGCGTTTCTTGAGGATGGCCTCGATCTCGTCGAGGTCGTCGTCTGCGGGGGCCGGCTGGGCGGGGCGTCCCTTCGGCTGGGATGGTGCGGAGGCTGAGGCCTTGGGTGTGCCGGCGGTCACTCCCGGCTTTTCCTTGGGGGAGGGGGCTGCTGGCTTCGGCTTCGCAGACGTCTCCTGTTTGCGTAGGAAGCGGGAGATCACGATCAGCACGATACCCAGGCCACCCAGGCTGACGCCCCAGCTTGTGGCACTGTCCCAGGTGGCCTGGTTGAACCAGGCGATCAGGCTTGAGATGCCGTTCGCTATCAGGGTGGTCAGGCCCGTCAGGTAGAGGGCCAGGGGTATCAGGGCACAGCCGATGCCGGCCAACAGCGCCCGCATGCTCCTGCCGCGCGCGAAGAGGCCCGCCGTGATGGCCACGATGACGGTCATGACAGCGATGGTGACAAAAAGCGACGTACCCATGTGAGCAAGCATTCCACACTCCGGTGGTGATGTCGCCGGGGCCCATCCTGCTCGTTGCGGCTCATGGGTGGGCCCCGGCTGTCACTGCCTCAGGACTCCCGGCCTGCGAGGATCTCCTGGGTTGCCTCGTCGCTCAGGTCCTGGTAGCCGTAGTCCTTGTAGAAGGCCTTGACCTCTCCCGGGACGTCGACATCGGTGAACAGGTTCGGGTGCAGGATCTTGCCCAGCCAGTGCGGGGTGAGGGCGCCCTCGGCGCTGCGCACGCACCACAGGTAGACCCCCGCGGGGCAGACGTGGATGTTCTGCTCCTTGACGGCGTCCACCGTCGCCAGCGCAGGGTCGGCCAAGATGGTCTTCTTCGACTCCTGGGAGAAGGTGAAGATCATCCTGGGATTCCAGGAAACCACCTGTTCGGCGTCGACGACGAGTCCGGTGCCCTGGCCGCTGGCTGTGAAGTCGGCGGCGACGTTCACCCGCCCGCGGCGACGATGTACTCGTGGCTGATGTCCTTCGAGTTGATGGTGGAGTACTCGTTGCCGTCGGAACGCAGCTGTAGCACCGTCACGCGCTCGGAGTCAGTCAGGGATGAGGTGCGCCGCGTCGTGTCAGCGACGTTTCCCTTGTACAGCGTGACCAGTTCCTCGGCCTTCTTCTGGTGCTCTCCACCTAGGATGTTGCCGATGATGGTGAAGGCCTGCGACATCTCCTCCACGGTGCTCAGCTTGTTGATGCTGACGAAGACGATGCCTGCGCCCTTGAGCTGGGCCTGCTGCTCCTCGTTCACGTTGTCCGGGCCATAGACCACCTGAGCCCCGGAGGCGATGATGTCCTCCACATTCTTGGTGTCGTATCCGTTCGGGTTGGCCTTCTCGTAGCCGGGATAGGTGGCCTTGAACCGTGGGGAGAGTGCGCTGGTGGCGGCAGCCACGATCTTGTCGGATGCCCCCAGCATCGCGGTCACAGCGGAGAAGGCCCCGATTGTTGGGGCGACCTTCGTGACCTCTGCCGGGATCTCGACGTCCTTGCCCTCGGAGTCCTTGACGATCCTGGTGCCGGAGGCGGGGGAGGAGGCCGGCGCTGGATCTGTGGGGCTCGGCTGCTGGGCTGCTGGGGAGCAGGAGGCGATCAGCACGGCCGTCAGGCCGCCGATCAGTATGGTCAATAGTTTCTTCATGGCCTGTTTTCTCCTTCATCTGAGGGTGATGGGGAAGCGGGGTCGTCAAGGGGTTGGATGCAGCGCAGCCTGTGACCCGCGTAGTCGGCGTCGAACACGGCGACGCTGATGCCGTAGGCCAGCTGGAGATTTCGTGGTGTCAGCACCTCCGTGGCGGAGCCGTGCAGATACTGGCGCTCCCTCGTCATCAAAGAGACCTGGGCATTGCACTGGAACACATGGTCCGGGAAATGGGTGGTCATCACCACGGCGTAGCCCTCATCTGCCAGGCGGCGCACGACACGCAGCACCCGCACCTGGTTCCCGAAATCCAGGTTGCTGGTCGGCTCGTCCATCATGATGAACCTCGGCTGCTGGGCCAGGGTCCTGGCGATGAGGACGAGCTGCCGCTCGCCCCCCGAGAGCTCGGTGTAGGCCCGTTGGGCGAGGTGGCCGATCTGTTCGGGGTGAGCCAGATCCCGGTGCGCGAGGCGCTGCTGCGCGAGCATTATCGCGGCGGCCAGAGCTTCATCGTCACCCCGCGCGTCGCCGACCTGCCCGACATCGAGGAATGGCTGCGGACCGAGGTTCCTGAGGTGAAGCCGATCGTTGCCCACGGCCAGCTCTCCCCGACCGAGGTCGAAGAGCGGATGAGCGCCTTCTACGACAAGAAGTTCGAGGTGCTGGTCTCCACGTCGATCATCGAGAGCGGGATCGACATCGCGTCGGCGAACACGATGATCGTCAACCGCGCCGACCGCTTCGGCCTGCGCGAAACGATCCGGTTCGAGACGCGGGTCACGCGCTGCGCCTGGGAGGCGGAACGCAAGGCCTGGCGGGTCGAAACCGGGGACGGGGAGACGCTTCGCGCCCGGCACCTGGTGCAGGCGACGGGCGGCCTCCGAGATCGTGCCGGACAGCGACGGGTACACCGCCATGGAATTGGCCAACTGCGTGACGGTGAGGTTGTTCGTCACCGCAATGGTCAGGGACAAGATCAGCTCGGATGCGGTCGGCGCGACAATCACGCCGCCGAGCACCTGGCCGGATCCCTTGCGGGCGAAGATCTTGACAAAGCCGTACTGCAGCGAGCGCATCTTCGCGCGCGGGTTGGTATTGAGCGGCATGGTGATGGTGCGGGCGGCGACCTCACCGGCCTCGATTTCTGCCTGGGTGAAACCGACGGCGGCGATTTCCGGACGGGTGAAGACGGCGTTGGCCACGGTCTTCAGACGCAGCGGGGACACACCCTCACCCAAGGCGTGGTACATGGCTACGCGGCCCTGCATTGCGGCGACGGACGCCAGCGGGAAGAGGTCAGAGCAGTCGCCAGCGGCGTAGATGCCCGCGATATTAGTGCGGGAGACGCGGTCAACCTGAATGTGGCCGGACTTGGCGGTTTCCACGCCAACGTTCTCCAGCTTCAAGTCCTTGGTATTCGGGATGGAGCCGATAGACATGATGACATGGGAACCGGTAATTTCGCGGCCGTCCTGAGTGGTCACCAGCACGTTGCCGTCCTCGGTGCGGTTGACGGTTTCCACGCGGCAGTTCTTTTCCAGCTCAACGCCGCGCTCGCTAAGCACGGTCTCGAGGACGTCGGCCGCGTCGGCGTCGTCATGCGGCAAAATGCGGTCACGGGAGGCAACCATGGTGACCTTAACGCCTAGCTCCGCAAAGGCAGAGACGAACTCCGCACCGGTCACACCAGAACCGACGACGATGAGGTGCTCCGGCAGCTCGGTGAGGTTATAGACCTGCTGCCAGGTAAGGATGCGCTCACCATCCGGCTGAGCGCCAGGGAGAATACGAGGGGTGGCGCCGGTAGCTACCAAGACGAGATCTGCGTTAATGGTTTCCTCGTGGCCATCCTCGTTAAAGACGGCGGTGACCTTGTGACCACCGAAGGCATCGGCTTCCTGATCCTCTGGGAAGTAGCCGCGGCCATCGATAACGCGTGCGCCCAGGGACTCCACAGTGGCGCGGATATCGGAGGACTGCTTGCTTGCCAGATCCTGCACGCGCTTATTCAGTGCGGTCAAGG
>CAKZJI010000456.1 GCA_936941515.1 uncultured Propionibacteriaceae bacterium | reverse complement strand
TCGCAGGCGCAAAGACATAGAAGGGGTACTCGTATTTCGAGTAGTAGTCCCGGCAGCCAGCGATCCGCCACGTACCACCAGTCGTGGTCTCCAGCTCGGTGAAATCCAGCTGCCACACCTGATTCGCACCCATCGGAGTCTCCGCGAAAGCGGCCTTACGCTGCTTCACGAGCTGGCGACACTGACGCTAACACCCAGCCGACTGGAGCAGCTCCTCATCCCGCAAAGCGCGCAACACCGTCGCCTCACAACCCGATAGCCGTCATGGCGGGCAAGCGCCCAGATCCTGCGATGACCCCACACAGGATGCTGCAACGCATGCTCACCCACCACCAGGCGCACCTCGTCACGCACCGGCTGGGGCCAAGGCCCCTTCACCCGTGACGCCTGACGAGCCTTGGCCTGCCAACGCCGCCACGTACGTTCGGGTATCTCGAACAACCCACAGAACCTCGACGTCGAGACACCCTCCTCCTTGCAGATCACCTCGAGATCCTCGAAGGGCCCAAACGGCCCTCAGCAGACTTCTTTCACACCCTGGCCTCAAGATGCGCCTCACCCAACGCCAAAGTCAGATCAGCCACCTCCGCCTCCAGCTGCTCCTCCCTACCCGACAGGCAGCTCTTACCCACAGCAAGAACGGACTTCCCCGCCTCCAAGAAGGCAGCCTTCCAACAACCAATCGACTGCTCCGAGACCTTCTCCTTCCGCACAGCCTCAGCAATCGACACCTCACCAGACAACACAGCCAACACCACCCGGATCTTCTCCTCCACCGGGATCGAAGGAAGCCTACCCATAATCAACAACTCCTCCAGGACCTACACAACAGCCCTGCCAGAAATTATGACGCGCGACAACCTCACCAAAGCAAACCCAAAAGAAACTAACGACACGAGACACTAGGACCCTATGACACTGCCGAGCTTCATGAGCCGCGCGGTGTCGTCGCGCAGATCATGCCCGTTGTGGATGGCGGTGGCCACCAGCTGAGCGGACCAGTCGCCACTGAACGTGAACGCTTCGGTAGAAGTCGTAAGGAACTGTTTACCAGCCGGAAGGGTCGAACGTGCCCGGAATGACAACGTCCGATGCAGATCAGTACCGCGGCGGCGGGCCCTGGATCGTGGCTGGATCGAGCTTCACATCGTGGCCGCCCCACATGACGAAGCCGCGAAGTACGAGGGTGCCGTTGGACCCGTCGCCCATCGCAGTGGGCTCAACGTCACAGCCGCCCATGACCGCGGTCGTCTCGTCGACGACGCGGACACCTGCGGGGACGTAGATGTTGTGGCCGCCCATGAGGGCGCTGCAGTGCATCACTACGACATTGCCGCGGCCCATGGCGTCCGCAACGTAGATGTCGTGGCCGCCCCACACCGCGAGGTCACGCCGACCCGGGGAACCGGGGTCGAGCCGCATGGTTCGGCCGGTCATGAACACGACCTTCAAGCCTGGCTGCTCGTTTCGTGTGGGAACGACGCGTCCCGCGCCCGCGTAGGGCACGGGAAAGTTCACGGGCCCTTCAGGTCCGATGAGATGGCGGCCCTCCGGCAGGTCCGCGACCAGTTCCGTCACCTCGTGGAAGTACCTGGCTGCAAGGGCGGCGTCTCGGCGCTCCTCGAATTCGTCGAGGTCGAGGCGCCCGCTGGCATGGGCGTCCTACAGGATGGTGATGGCGGCGTCCCGGTCGAAGTCGCTGACGCACATGCGCGGCTGCTGGTGTTCTCCCATGTGGTTCACACTAAACAGCCGAGAGGCTGAGTCATCCGTGCGGACGCAGCAACGAATAGAGGATAGTCTCCCGGATGCTGGCGCCGGTGAGAGGAGCAACCTGCCCCTCAACCGTACCCGCCGCAGCATCAAGCTTCCCAGCAAGACTGCCACTCACCTCGAAATCCCACACCACATCCCGCGACGCATGCAAATCATCAAGACTGTAATCCGTCACAAAGACCTCCCTGAGGCGGCGCTTCGGCTCAACTCGCACAACTGACGGTATGAATCTACATCAGGCCTGGGACACAGGGAAGGCAGGACAGAGGGTCGAAGTGATGGGGGAGTGGGCCCCATCGGTCAACTCTGAGCCGTGCAGCCTCTTCACAGCTGTCGACGACCGGTTCCTGAGACAAGAGGTTTTCTATTCCCACGTCCTTGTGCTGCTGTGAGGAGCTCTGGCGCGTGGATTCGGACCAGGGCTCCTCACCGGAAGGACGAGGGATGCATGTCAGCTGGCGACGTGCAGCGGCTCCATGTCGAGAGGAGACCACTCGGACTGGATGGCCCCGTCGGCGATCTCCAGGATGCGGTCGCTGAGCTGCTGCAGCTCCGCCTCATTGCTGGTGAACAGCAGAATGCCGACGCCGCGTCCCGTCACCTCCTCCAGCAGCCGCATGAAGCGGTCTTGCATGGCCACGTCCAAGCCCTCCGACGGTTCAATCAGGATCATGATGCGGGAGGTCTGGCTGGCAAGCTCCTGCATCTGCTGCCAGCGGCGCTGACCGGTGGACAGCATGGGCCGTTTCATCAGCTTGCTCAGCCTGGACTCGGACTCGCGCAGCATCAGCAGAATCTTGGTGGTGTCCTCAATGCCCTCGTCGTCGATGTCCTCGCCGTCGAGCATCGCGATGTTGCGGGCCGTGTGGGAGTCGCTGTCTGGATCTGACATGTTGGTGAGCACCGAGACGCCCAGGGCGGGCAGGTCGCGGGGAGAGGCGATGCTGGCGGGCAGCCCATCGACCATCAGGGACTCGAACTCCCCGGGATGTTTCCCGAGCAGAGCGTCACGCAGCTCCGAGATGCCGGAGTGCCTCGCCCCGTTGAAGCCGAGGACCTCGCCGCGATGCAGTCTGAACGAGATGGGGGTGCCCGTGCAGTTGAGCCCCTCCACGTCAAGCACCACGTCCTGGGTGGCGTGGGAATGCCGTCCCCTGGAGTTCACGGTCTCGCCGAACATCGCCTCGGTGAGTTCATCCACCGTGGTCTTGCGGGATTCGAAGACCCCCTCCACCCGACCATCGCGGAGCACGGCGATGCGATCGCACAGCCGAATGGCCTCGTCGAGGTGATGGGTGACGTAGATGACGCCGCGGTTCTGCTTGGTGCTGCGCATCAGGGCGTACCGCAGGTCCTCCAGCTCCAGGCGGCTCAGGGCATTGCTGAGCTCGTCGACGAGGATGACATCGCGTGGATCTCCCAGGATGCGGGCCACCTCGGTCATGCGCAGGTCGGTGGGACTCAGGGTCCCCAGACGATCAGTGGGAAGCAGCGGGATGCCGGCCTCGGCCAGGGTGCGACGGGCCTTGATGAGAAGTTCCTCATCGGAGTGCTCGCCCTCGCTGGCGCGGAACATGGCCTGGGCGATGGTTAGGTCGGGGTCCAGCCTGTGCTCCGGGTCGATGAGCATGACTCGCTTGGCATCCCATCCGGGGCCTGACAGGCGGATCTCTCCCGAATCCGCCGGTGTGTTCCCGGCGATGATCGATGCCATCGTGGACTTGCCAACGCCGTTGGGGCCGACGAGCCCCAGCACTTCCCCAGCCTCAAGCTCAAGGTCGACTCCCTTGAGTACTTGATGACTTCCGAAGGCCTTGTGCAGGCCGCGAATCGTCAGCAGCGGCTCTTGACGTCCCCGCATATCCACCTCTTAGCGCATCACCGTTTGTCACTCGTGCGAGGGTGTGAGGTCATGTGCTGCCCGCACCGACTTCACCTTTGGCCCCGGAGGGCTGGTCGTGATCAGCCTTTACCTGCTCCCAATCGCACGATAGTTTGGGTGCCTGTCGAGTCGGCTATCCGGCTCTCGGCTGTCAGGTGAACCATAGCGCGAAAATCTTGACTTTTGTTAGTTCTCCAAGAGTGAGGTGTGTCATCTGACGGAGGATGCCCGGCTTACTTGATGTGGGTTTGGGGTTTGCGGAAGCCCTCCGTGAGGGGCGCATCACCTCGGGGGGTCGGGGTGGGTGTGCGATGCCTGCCCTCGCTGAAAACCCCATGGAATCGGGCTTTGAGGGCCTCGTCGTGAGTGCGCGGGGTGGGTTCCCAGACCCCGTGAGTGCGCGGGGTGGGTTCCCAGACCCATCGACGGGTTATCCCGGATCAGTCATCCAATAGCGGCTGAGTGGGCTTGGAGCATGCCTGCCGGGCTGTGCAGGCCAATTGCGCGCTTATCCCTCCAAGGCCTGATTGGTGGATGAGCCAGCCGATGGTAAAGGTGCTCTATGAAGGTGTCGAACACAGACGCGAATGCGGGGTGGTGGGCGGTGGCTCGGAGTGGGTCCCTTCCTTGAAGCTTCACCAGTTGCAGATTTCCTGAGAAAATTTTATAAGACTTGGTGCATCGCCGTCGTTTCTGAATGTCTTCTATCAGCTGTGGTTGGGCTTCGAGGTGCATAGTCACTGGGTAGTCAGCTGGCCGGAGTGTGCGTGCGGAGGCTGTCGGCCGTTCGGTCGAGAAAGAGGTTGTTTGCCTCCGTCGATTTGACCAGGGCGATGCGCCATTCCAGGGTGTGGCGGATGTCCTCCGGCAGCTCGGTCTGGGGCAGGAGCTGCCGGAGGTCCGCGAGCTGCCGCGGGGTCGGATCCCCCCACAGCCTGGCCCAGCCGCTGCGAAGCGTCGCGACTCCCGCCCCCCTGACCTGAGGGTCGGGATCCGTGGCGGCCAGCAGCGATGCCCGTATCCGGTCCCAGCCGCCACGGTGAGTACCCAGCTGCCAGAGCGTGAGACGCCTTTGAGAATCGACCCGCGTCCAGCGGTGAGCGATCGCCTCGTAGCCCCAGCGGTGCGTGACGGAGCCCAGCGCCTGTGCGACTCGCTTGTCCTCGCCAGGGTGGGATGCCGTGTCAAGGCAGCGCCACAGTAGCGCAATGTCCTCATCCTCCAGCTGATGCGCGGGCATCATGCGCAGCGCCTCCCTGCGGATCCGGTAGTCGGGGTCTACCACCAGCTGCCGCAGCTCATCGAGAGGCAGGGAGCCATATGTCGCCAAGCCCGCCAGCGCCCGCGGGGAGCGGGTCTCACGCCAGAGACTCTGGTATATCTCAGCCACCGACTCGCCACGTTTGCTCAGCTTCTCGCCCGCCACCCGCCGCACCCTCGTCGCCTTGTCCAGCAGCATCCGGTGCAACTCCGCGACGGAGAACTGCTCGGCTGGCAGGGCCAGCATCCCCGTCTCCCTGGCCTGCGACTGGCGGGCAGCCAGCAGCCGTACAAGGAAGGTCTGCTTCCCGGTGCGCGCCACGATGCGCACCAGCTCTCTCACAATCTGCTGATCGTGCTCCTCCGCCAGCAACCGGAGCGCCTGGACCGCATCAATGTCAGCGTTCCTGAACCCCCACCGTCGGGTGATCGGGTCCGGATGCGTCATCAGCAGACGCCCTGGCTGTGTCCGACCCTGGGCTGCCTGGGCCTTCAGAAACCAATCCAGCTCACCATGCGACCTGCGGTTCAACCGGAGCAGCAGCGGCATCCCAACCCACAGCGCCCGGTAGTTAGCTCGCTGCTCCAGCGCATCCTGGGCTATCCGGCGAATCGACTCGACATGATCGGCTGTCCGCAACGCCAGTGCCATGGTGGCTGCCGAGGCCGGATCGACGGCGAGCCGCCGCGTCGCGGCCTCCCGCAGATACCCCGAGCCCGCCATGGAGGCCAGCACCGCTGTCAGCGTCGTGGGACGGGCCGCGAGCTGATAGGCCAGTGTGTCGGCCGGTCCGCGGTACGGCGCCTCCTCTGCCGACCACAGCTGCTCGCGTGCCCCATGATCCAGATCCAGCCACTGATCGGGGTGGAGGACCTCCAGTTGAGCGAGCTTCGCTGACTCGTCGCCATCGGCGACGAGCAACTCATCGATCAACCGGGCCAACAGGCTCCCTTCCCACAGAAGACGGTAGAAACTTCTCCGACACTACCCTTAACCTCGGTGAAGCGGCCGTATGTGATGTCCACGGTTAATCCGTGACGACAGGCCGTACGTTGTGAAACCTGCCGGGTGGGTCTTGCCGGTGGGGATCAGAGCGCCGATCTGAGAGGGTCTGCGGGGGCGGCCTGCAGGTCAGGTACTCGTTGCCGTCGTCATCGGATGCCGTCAGCACCAGCATGTCCATGCCATAAACCTCGCTGAGGTTCTCCCGGGTCAGCACCTCCCGACTCGGGCCGGAGGCGAAGAACCTGCCGTCCTTCATCAGGGCGGTTCGCGACGGATAGTAGAACGCCTGATCGGGGGCATGCGTGATCATCACCACCGCCTTGCCCTGCTCATGGGCGAGCGTGTGGGCGGTGGAGATCACCGTGGTGGCGTTACGGTAGTCGAGATGGCTCGTGGGCTCGTCCATCATCACCAAACCGGTCTGCTGCGCCAAGGCGCGGGCGATGAGGATCAGCTGCCGCTCACCGCCGGACAGCTGCGTGTACGGCTCCAGGGCCAGCTCCCGCAGCCCCACCGTCTCCAGGGCATCCAGACAGATGTCCCGGTCCCCCTTCGAGGGGGCGGCGAAGGGCGGCAGATGCGGGGTGCGTCCCATCTTCACCACGTCCAAGGCCGTGAACGGGAAGGGAGCAGAGTGGTCCTGGAAAACCATCGACACCCGCCGCGCCAACGGCCCCACCCCCAGTGAGGCCACGTCGTCGCCGTCGATCGTGATGGAGCCGGAGGTGGGTTTGTGCTCACCCAGGATGGTGCGCATGAGCGTGGACTTCCCGCAGCCGTTGGACCCCAGGATGATGAACACCTCGCCGGGTGACACCTCGAAGCTGATGTCTTTCAGCACCGGCTTGGAGGGGTGATAGGCGAAGCTGACGTCAGCGACGCGCAGCACCGGGCTCATCGGCTCCACACCCCCTTGGAGCGACGCAACAGCACAGCGAAGACCGGTGCCCCCACTAGGGCGATGGGAATCGACAGCGGCAGGGAGGATTCGGAGACGGTGCGAGTCAGGGTGTCGATGATCAGCAGGAAGGCTGCTCCGAGAAGGGCTGCCGTCGGCACCAGCCTCCGGTGATCGGGTCCCGCGATGATCCGCGCCATGTGCGGAACGACCAGACCCACCCAACCGATGGCGCCGCTCTGCGACACCGCCGTCGCGGTCATGGCTGTTGCGCAGATGATGGCGACCAGCCGCGTGCGCTGCGTGTTGACGCCCAGCGACCGGGCCTCGGAGTCACCCATGGTCAGCAGGTTCAGCTGCCACGAGATGAGCATGATGACCACGAAGCCCAGCAGGATGATGGGAGCTGCGAAGGCCAGGTTGTCCCAGCGCATCCCGGACAGGGAGCCCATCAGCCAGAACGTGATGGCGGGCAGGTCGTCCTCAGGATCCGCCAGGTACTTCATGATGGAGACCCCGGCATTGAACACCGAGCTGACCACCACCCCCGACAGCACCAGCATGATCGTCGGAGTCATGCCCTTCACCTTCGCCAGCGCATAGGCCAGGAACACCCCGAGGATGCCCATGCCGAAGGCGAGTGTGGGAACCAGCGCGGAGAAGGCCCCCGACGAGATGATGGCCAGGGCCGCCCCGAACGAGGCGGCCGCCGAGACGCCGAGGATGTCAGGCGAGACCAGGGGGTTGCGGAAGACCCCCTGATAGATCGCGCCCGAGCAGGAGAGCGCCGCACCGACGAGCACCGCCATCAGCGTCCTGGGCCAGCGAACCTCCCACACCACCTTGGCATCGAGCTCCCGCCAGGTGTGCTCCACATCCAGGAACCGCGACGCCATGATGCGGACAGCCTGCCAGGGATCGATGGCATAGCGGCCGACCACGAAGGACGTCGCGATCGTGGCCACCAGCACAGCCAGCGCTCCCGCGAGGATGATCCAGAAGGGAAACGGACGATGACCACGACGCATCGCCGTGGTCTCCACCCGCGACGCGACCGGCATGGGATCAGCTCCGATGGAAGCTGAAGACGTCCTCGACCTTCTGCCCCTCTGAGAGGGTGAACAGGTGCTTCAGGTCGTCGTCGGTCACGTCGAAGCCGAAGTACTCCTTATAGAAGGCCTTCGTCTTGGCCTCCATGTCGACGTCCTTGAACAGCTCCGGATGGATGGCCTTCGCGAAGAAGTACATGTTGAGGTACTCCTCCGGGCCGTTGTACGCCCAGGACATGGCGCCGTTCGGGATCACGATGATGTTGTTGTTCTTCACAGCCTTCAGGTCGGACAGCACGGGGTCTGAGGCGACGGCGTCGCGAATTTTGGCGCTGTCGACCAACAGCAGCTCCGGATCCCAGCTGAGAAGCTGCTCCGGGTCGATCTTGGTCTGGCCCGAGGGGCCCTTCGACTCGCCCGATGCCTCAGCCCCGGCGTTGATGCCGCCGGCGAGAGTGATGAGCTCCTGGCCGATGGCGGAGCCGTTGTTGGCCTGGAGGGAGTCCCCCGCACCGGACAGCTGCACGACCGTGGGACGTTCTGAGGCTGGGAGATTCGCCGTCTTGGCCTCGATCTCGGACTTGATCTTCAGATATTCGTCGGAGTACTTGTGGGCCTTGTCCAGCTGCACGCCGCCGATGACCTCGCCCAGATAGACCTGCCGCGCCCGCAGCTGATCGATCTTGTTGCCCTCCTTGTCGCTGCCCTGAGGGCTGGAGACGGCCGCGATGTCGAGGTCCTGAAGCTGCTTGAGGCTGTTCTCCCCGTAGCGGCTCGCATAGACCACCAGGTCGGGGCTCTGCTTCAGGAGCTCCTCCATGTTGACCTCGTTGCCGGAGAACACGACGGGAAGCTCCGCCAGCTGCGGGTATTTGCCCTTGATCCAGGTGTTCTTGCCGTAGTTGTCCTCCAGCGCGACGAGCTTGTCAGCGCCGCCGAGCAGCAGCACGGCGGTGGTGTAAGCCGGGGCCGTGGTCGCGATGCGCTTCGACTCGGCGGGTACCGTCACCTGCCCCAGCTCGTCGTCGACGACGCGGGTGGCAGTGGAGGCGGACTGGGAGGCGACGGGGGATGAGCCGTCGGCGGAGGGAGAGGTGGCTGGGCTGTTGGTGCTGCACGCGGACAGCGTCAGCAGGGCGGACAGAGCCAGGGCGGACAGGGTTGTGCCGAGTTTTTCACAAGCCATGCGGGTTCCTTGGAGGGGCGGTCGTTGACGTCAGGAGAAGCGGTGGTCGCGCACAATCTATACGAGTTTCACGGAGAAAACCACTGAAATGATCCGCATTCGCGGATCTTAAGTGTGGGGTGGGGCGTTGAGTTCCGGAGGGTCGGCGACGGCAGGCGTCGACCCATGGCCAATCCCGACGTGTCGAAAGTGAGGGTTCACAAAGCCCTTTCAAGAAACTAAGGTTTACCTAAACCATATGGACGGTATGTCGCTACCTTTGGGTGCGCCGTCCGGGGTCGCACTGACCGAGCGAGAAAGGCAGAACTGTGCGGCATAGCAGATTACTGGCCACGGCAGGAGTGTTTGCGCTCCTCATACCCGTCATACCCGCCTCAGTGGCATCAGCCGACGACCGGTCGGAGCCAGGTGGCATATCCGACCTGATAGCGCCAGCCTCCACGGCTGAGATCCCCGCCGACAACGCCAAGCGGCTTCTCCAGGACAAGGGGCAGGTCACCGTCATGGTGGAGTTTAAGGATGACCCGGTGGCAGTGGTGAAAGCCCAGGCTGGAGGCGCCCTCGCAGAATCTGAGGAGAGGCAGATTCAGGACCGGCTCTCCCAGACGCAGGATGAGGCCGCGCGGCAGATTAAGACCATGGGCGGCGTCGTCGGAGAGGGCATGCAGTCGGCCTACAACGGCATGCGGGTGACGATCGACAGCGGCAAGCTCTCGGCCATCAAGGAGCTGCCCGGGGTGAAGGCCGTGCGTGACATACCCGTGCATGAGCGCAGCAACCATGTCAGCGTCCCCTACATCGGCGCCCCCGCCGCATGGCAGGGCGCGAACGGGGCTGGATATACGGGCAAAGGCGTCAAGGTCGCCGTGATCGACACCGGCATCGACTACACGCATGCGACCTTCGGTGGGGGTGGCGCCCCGGAGGACTTCGTCGAGGCCACCGCCGCAGCCGACCCGACGCCCTACTACGGCCCCCGGGTCAAGGGCGGATACGACTTCGCCGGCGATCTCTACACCGGGCAGAACGTCCCCCAGCCCGACGCCAACCCCATCGACTGCGAGAAGTTCGGGCATGGGACGCATGTCGCGGCCACTGCCGCGGGCTCCGGCGTGCTGGCCGACGGGGACACCTTCCGCGGATCTTATGACAGCAGCACCTTCGACAACGAGTTCCGGGTAGGTCCTGGCGTCGCCCCGGAGGCTGATCTGTATGCGTTGAAGATCTTCGGCTGCGAGGGCGGCACCGATCTCACAGCCGAAGCCGTCGATTGGGCCGTCAAAAACCATATGGACGTGATCAACCTGTCACTCGGGTCCCCATTTGGCAAGACCACGGATCCCGACTCCGTGGCGGTCTCCAATGCCGTCGCCGCAGGGATCGTGGTGGTGACAGCAGCAGGCAACTTCGGATCGCAGCCCTATCTGACCAACTCCCCCGGTGTCGCAGCCGGGGTGCTCTCCGTCGCAGCAAACGACTCCGCCGAGAACTATCCGGCGGCGCAGATCGATGTCGACGGCAAGACGATCCAGGCCATCAACGCCAATGGCGCGGAACTGCCTGCGAACGCCAAGATCCACGTGCTCAAGAAGGGCGGTGAGATCTCCGACGGCTGTGATCGCGACGAGTACGCCGACGTTCCACGCGGGGCCATCGTGGTCACCAAACGCGACGTCACCAAAAGCGACGGTTGCGCCCGGGTGCAGCGCGCCATCAATGCCCAGCGTTGGGGACTGGCCGCGGCCATCATGATTAACGACTCCGATGAGCTTCCGCCCTATGAGGGAGTCATCACCGGAAACCCCGAGACCGGTGAGAAATGGCGGGTCAGGATTCCGCTGCTCGGTGTCACCTCCTCCGATGCCGATGCGCTGCTTGCCGCGGATGACAAGGAGGCCACCCTCACCGCGAGCGCCATCCCCAACCCGGGCTTCAGCAAGGCCGCCGATTTCACCTCCTCCGGTCCGCGCACCGGTGACTCGGCGTTGCGTCCGAACATCACCGCTCCCGGTGTCTCCATCCTCTCCGCAGAGGTGGGCAGTGGCGACCTCGGCACCTCCCTGTCAGGCACCTCCATGGCGTCGCCGCACGTGGCGGGCGTCGCAGCACTGGCCGTTCAGGCCCATCCCGGCTGGAGCTCCCAGGAGATCTCCGCAGCGGTGGTGGGCACGGCCGACTCCGAGAAGATCAGCGACTATCAGCCATCCCTCACCGGGGGACTGGTGGATCCCGCCGACGCGGTCAACACCAAGGTCCTCGCCTACGGCGACTCCACTGATGTCCAGGGTGCCGTGGTGCGTGACCCGAACCTCAGCTTCGGCTACGCGGAATCCTCCTCCACCTTCGACGAGACCCGGAAGGTCACCCTGGTGAACAAGGGAACCGACGACGTCCAGTTCAAGGCCGAGGTGCGACCCTCCCAGAAGTCCCTGAAGGCCACCGTCTCCCTGGCTCAGGACAGCGTGACGGTGCCGGCAGGCGGCAGCGTGGACGTCGATGTGCGCATCACCTTGCCCGCGACGGAGGTGCCCAGCGGCATCGCGAGCCCGAAGTCCCCCTGGTTCTACGAGGTCTCCGGAAACCTGCGATTCACCAGCGCAGACCAGACGCTGAACATGCCTTACCTGATGGTTCCCCGCACCCTGTCCAACGTGAAGGCCGCGGAGACCGTCACCCCCCAGGGCACCGACGTCGCCTTCAGCAACGAGGGCGGCTCGGTCGACGCCTACGCCGCGGTCTACACCTGGGGCCTGAGCGACCCGGCGGACATCCCGGATGAGATCGACAGCGGCCAGGACCTCGCCAGCGTCGGCGTCGCCAGCTACGGCGACGACTCGCTGCGCACGGTGAGTTTCGCGCTGAACTCCAGCTCCCGGTTCTCCAACCCAGCCCAGCTGCTGTACAACGTCGACATCGACAACGACAACGACGGCAAGGCCGACTATCGCGTGATCAGCGCAGACTCCGGCCTGGTGCGTGAGAAGGAGAACAATGGCGTTGCGGAGGTGTTCGTGGCGGACCTGGACTCGGGGAACATCTACGCCTCCGGGTCGATGACGCTGGCCCCGACGGATTCAAGCACCGTCGTGCTGCAGGTCGTCGCCAGTCAGGTCGGCATCAACGGCAAGTTCAGCTACACCGCCTCGGTCACCGATTGGCGGAATATGTCCGCCGTGGACAGCATCGATCAGTGGGCCCAGTACGACCCGACGAACAAGCCATTCAACGATGGCCAGTTCTTCAAGGTCAACCGTGACGGCTCGAAGCCCTTCACCTTTGAGCCCAACGATGCCGCCTACGCCGACCAGAAGGCCCTCGGATACATGGCAGTGGTCTTCGACAACGCCCAGGGCGTCACGGAGGCCATCACGGGCCAGGTCAACAAGGGCGTGAACCCGACGGATCCCCCGACGCCACCGAGCCCGTCCCCATCCCCGACCTCGCCGATCCAGCCGACGGCGAAGCCGACCCCCGTACCGGTCAGGCCAGGCCTGCCGAAGACGGGTCTGGAGGACTGACCCTCACACACCATCGTGGCCCCCGGGAACACCGGGGGCCACGTCTGTCTCTGGCATGAGGCTACGACGGGGAACCGGGCCTCGGGTCGCAGACGTCGCCGATGCCGTCGTCATCGCGATCCTCCTGGGTGTAGTTGGCGACGTCGGGGCAGTTGTCCTGCGCGGCCGGGATGGTGTCGCCGTCCTGGGTGATCGTGGTGTATGCCGCCGCCTCGGCTGCCTCTCCGCCTGGTCCGCTCACCCGAACGCGAATGTCACCGGTGTATTCCCCATCCCAGGTGTGGGAGACAGTGGGGGTTGTGGTCTCCTGGTCGAACTGTCCGTCGCCGTCGAAGTCCCACTCGTAGGAGACGATCTGGCCGCTCGCGGCGTATGAGGCCGAAGCGTCGATGGTCAGCGAATCGCCGGCCTGGATGACGTAGTCCCCCTGGATCCAGGCGAAGGGCTTGTTGAGTTCG
>CAKZJI010000455.1 GCA_936941515.1 uncultured Propionibacteriaceae bacterium | reverse complement strand
CTCATGGGCGCGGCCGAGATGCTGGAACCCGCGCTGGACGAGGTCCGCACGGGCCTGCAGGTGCGGGACGAGTACACCGCGCTGAGCGCCACGGGCCGCTAGCCTGAACCCGTGCACCCCGCAGAGCTGAGCCCGTCCACCCAGGACTACCTGAAGACCATCTGGCGGCTGGGCGAGTGGGAGCCGGAGCGGGTGACCACCACGTCGCTGGCCGCGCGAATGGGTCTGGCGGCCTCCACCGTGTCCGAGGCGCTGAAGAAGCTCACCGCACAGGGCCTGGTGACCCGGCCCTTCAACACTCCGACGGAGGTCGCCGCGGCCTTCGGTGCCCAGCAGGGGCAGGATTTGCCGGGGGTGTTGGCGTCGCTAGCCCTGCGGACCCGCGATGGCGGTATCGACGCCGTTCTAGAGGCGTGTGCCCGTGGCGAGATTGTGCGCGGCTATCCGATGCGCGGCACCGTCTTCCTCACCGCAGCAGCGGACCTGCGCTGGATCACGGAGCTGTGTGTGGAGAAGTCGCTGCGGGAATCGTCGCGCATTATCAAGAGTCGCGGAATCGGTACAGAGCACGTGGAGCGCTCTGCTGCTCTTGCGGCCGAGGAGCTGGCCGACGGACCCCGTCCCCGAGCTCAGGTGTATGCCCGGTGGGAAGATGCGGGGCTGTCGGAGGCGCAAGGCGCGAACTACCACCTGATGTTTCACCACATTGCGCGAGGCATGCTGTGCTATGGGCCGGTGATCGACGGCGACCACTATGTCGTGCTGGCCGAGTCTTGGTTGCCGGAGGGTTCTGGTCTGGAGGATCGTTTCAACGGTGACCGCGATGCTGCCTGCGCTGAGTTGCTGCGCCGTTACCTGAACACCCGCGGCCCGGCGACGCTCCGGGACTTCTCCTGGTGGTCGAAGCTTCCGCTCGGGCAGATCCGTCGGGCGTTTCCCCTGGTCAGGGACCGCTTCGAGGAGCTGCCAGGTGACGAGCACCGCTACCAGAGGAACGGTTTGGCCGACGAGATGGCGGCGATGGGGAGGCGGGCGTCGCGCCCGATCCTGCTGCCGGACTTTGACGAGTTCATCCTGGGCTACCAGGACCGCCTGTTCGCCCTGACCGAGGCCGACCACCGCAAGCTGGTCCCCGGCAATAATGGCTTCTTCCGACGTAGCGCGGTGGCGAACGGTCGGGTAGTGGGCAGCTGGCAGCGCAAAGGCGCCCCGGGTCGCAGGAACCTGGAGCTGAACTGCTTTACCGACCTCTCGGACCGGGTGGTCACCGGTTTCGAGAAGGCCTTCACGTCGTGGCCTTTCCTGACGGATTGAAAGGGTCAACATATACGGAGGGTTATTCACAGCTGCTAGCGACTGGGCTCTGACAAGGGGTTCGTTGTTTCTGGCACCCATGAATAAAGAGGTTATTCACGAGCACCTCGGGAGAATGCAAAACCCCTTGCCAGAGCCCAGTCACCTGAGGTCGTGAATAACGCCCTAAGCCCCAAGGTGTTTTGTTGTTTCTGCACTCCCATGACTGAGCCGCGCAATGCGGCAGCCCTGGCCCTTCCGACGTCCCCGCCCCTGCTTTCACCCGCCATCCTGTGCACGAAACGCCGCACTACGTCTCGGTTACGTCGCTGTAGTGCGTGCCCAACGCCGCAGACGGCGATTCACGCCACACCACCGCCACCGAGAAGCACCAGGCCGCAGCCGACGACGAGGAGACCCCATCGCATGAAATCGTTTGCTGCCTGCTGATTCTCTGGTGCGGTGTCTGCGCTGTTCTCAGCGGCGGAGGCAGACTCCCCGGGTGATGGGGCTGGGGTTACTGCGGTCGATGGCTTACCGGAGGTCTCGCCCCGAGACCTTGATGGAGAAGTTGATCTTCCCAGGCTGGCCTTTCAAGAACTTGGCTGGGGCGAGGCCAAGCACATAATAGTAGTAGCCATTCATCGAGAAACCGAGGCTCTTGTGGTCGGACATTGTGGGTGAGTCCCAACGGTTCCGGAATTGCACCTCCGGTGCCTGATTGATTGTCGACTCCGGATGGCCTGCCCCAGTTTTATCGGAAACTAAATATCCAGTAGATTTCTTATCAGAAGAGTTCATCTTAGTGAAATCTGGGGTATAGACATCTGATGCCATGCTCGCGATCGCCAAGCTGTTGGTGGCATTGGCTATGGATGCCTGTGAGAGTTCTAGGCCATCCAGGGAGAAGTCCTTCATGGAGCCGGATGCATCCAACATGAGCAGGACCTTGGGCACTGGGTCCTCGGCATGGGCGATGGGGAGGGCAGGTCCGCAGACGGAGACCAGAAGCAGGGCTCCACCGGCTGCTGCCAGGCGATGTAGCGGGTCATGTGTCACCTCCAAATTTGCATTTGCAAATATAAACGCTTCGAAGGTGATCGTCAAATGACGGAACGATTCGGGATGTCGCCGTTCAGCGCCGCTCCACCCGCTCCAGACGGATGTTCTCTGGGCTGAGGGATGCCACCGAGGACCAGTCACCGTCGAAGGCGAACTCCGTGAAGCATGCCGTCGGATACCACCCGGCCAGGCTGTTCGCGGTCTCGCGGTCGACGTGACGGGTCAGCTGCGACGCCAGAGCTGGGATGGTGGGTGCGTGTCCGACGACGAGGAGGCCCGAGACCTGAGGATTGGTCTCGCTGATGTGCTGCAGTAGCGTCTCAGTCCCGTCCCGATAGAGGGAGTCCAGGTAGTCGACGGGGATGTCCAGGCCCAGCGCTGCGAACGTCTGCCGGGCGCGGGTGGCGGTGGAGACCAGCGCATGCTGCAAACCCAGGTTGCGCAGCAGTGCCCCGGCTTCCTGCGCATCCTGGATGCCGGTGGGCAGTAGCTCCCGGGCATGGTCCCCACTGGGATTGTGGGACTGGGTCTTCGCATGGCGCATCAGCACGAGTCGTCGCATGACCGCACTCTACTTGCCCTGCCAGGACCTGGCCGCCTCAATCTGACCTAGGCGTTTTGGCAGGCAGGCGCGGGTGATGGTCTCATGCGCCGTCTGGCTTGGGCTGGGCGTTCGGCTTTCTCGCGACGATGAGGTCGCGGTGGATTGATGAGTCGACGCGGTGGGCGAAGTGGTTCCATGCTCCGTCGTTCAGGGGCTCCAGCCCGGCTGCGATCAGCAGCTCTGTCAGCTCCTCCCTCGACATTCCGAGAGCATTCCAGCTCAGACCCAGCGCCCCGCCGGGGTGCAGCTGCCCGGCCCACACCGGAATAGCTTCGGCCAGCAGCTGTGAGGGGGTCCGTGATCTGCGTCCCCCTGACGATGCCCCGTGCACCACACCGTAGGGTGCGTCGGTGACGATGGCGTCGAACCGTTTCTTGCCGTACAGCGAACCGGAGGAGCGGGCATCGCCCGTGAACACTGTAGCCAGCAGCTCCCTCCTCCCGATGGTGATCCGCGCATCAAAACGTCGCCCAATGCTTCTGCCATCGCGCCGAACCGGCGTGATGGCAGCGGTGTGCTTGATGCGCTTGCGTCGCAGGTAGGTCTTGTAGAACGACGCCATCGCGTCGAAGGCCTTGTCATCGGATTCCACGCCGAAGGCGTCGCACCCCGTGATCAGCGCCGTCGAGACGGTGGTGCCGCGCCCCGCCATCGGATCCAGCACCCGGTGGGGAGTAGGGCGATCCGCCGCAGCCAGCGTGACGTTCAGCAGCAGCCGTGTGAACTGCTCATTGGTCTTGCCCTGGTACTTGGGGATGGTCACTAGGTCGTCGTCCAGCACATCGGTCCGCGGCAGCGCGACGGGTCGCAGCAGATCCCCGGAGCGTTCGAACAGCGCGAAAGCCGCCGACTGTCGGGCCACCGTCGCCAGCTCGTCGCGACCCATGGCCTCGGTGTCGAAGCCCAGGTAGTCGACGCCCGCCACCTCAGTCTGCTCAATGTCTGAGGCGAAGGGGGCGGTGATTTCCAGCTCAGCTGCGGTCAGGGAAGCCGCTTCACCTGCGTAGACGCGGTTCGCGGATGGGTGACGAAGCAGCAGATAAGACGACATGTGGATTAGTGTTTCACGAACCGGCTGCGTCTCATATCACCGCAGGAATAGCGCCTTCAGCCGGGCTGACGCCACCCACACCCCCAGCGCCGCCAGCACCACGAAGTACAGGGCATGCCCAGCCGTAGCCCAGCCGACGGAGCCCATGTTCAGATCACGCAGCATCTCGATGCCGTGCCACAGGGGCAGGCATTTCACCGCCACGGCGATCGGCTCGGGGTAGACGTCGACGGGGTAGAAGGTTCCAGAGAACATGAACATCGGCATCAAGGCCAGCGTGAGCCAGTCCATCTGCTGGAAGGTGCGGCAAAACGACGTGGCGGCCATCGCGATGGCCGCGATCCCGAGCGCGATTAACAGGCA
>CAKZJI010000454.1 GCA_936941515.1 uncultured Propionibacteriaceae bacterium | reverse complement strand
AGTCAATCCCATATCTTAAGAAAGAGGAGGGTGATTTTGAAGGGTGGATCCCTCACATACTCAGCCACACCAGCCCGCTGACTTTGCCCTTAGGCTCATGTCAATTTTTTGCGAACCATTTTTGATTGACTAAAGATTTCTGTTTGGGTATCAAACTATTTTTCTAATTTGTATTGTAAAGCTGCTTGTACAAAGGCTACAAAGAGCGGATGAGGGTGAGCGACAGTACTCTTGTATTCAGGATGGTACTGTACCCCTACAAACCAGCGATGTGTAGGTACTTCGACTACTTCCACTAAGCCTGTCTCAGGATTGGTACCAGAGCAGAGCAGTCCAGCTTCTTCCAAGGGCTTGCGGTATTCACTATTGAACTCATAACGGTGGCGGTGGCGCTCGCTGATGTGCTTACTTTTGTAAGCCTCATATACACGGCTGCCCTCCAAGAGCTCACAATCCCAAGCCCCGAGGCGCATGGTGCCCCCCTTCTGAGTGATGTGTTTTTGCTCCTCCATCAGGTCGATAACCTTGTAGATAGCCTTGGGATTGACCTCGGCTGTATGTGCATTCTCGAAGCCTGCCACATGGCGAGCAAACTCAATAACCGCCATCTGCATACCCAGACAAATCCCTAAGAAAGGAATATTGTGCTCACGGACATACTGGATAGCCTTGATCTTCCCTTCGAGTCCACGTTCGCCAAAACCAGGAGCTACCAAGACCCCATCGAGAGTGCTGAGCTTATCAACCAAGTTGGATTCGTCCAGATACTCAGAGTGAATCATGATCACTTCCACTTTGACCTCATTCTCAGCCCCTGCATGGATAAAAGCCTCCAAGATAGACTTATAAGCATCGGGCAGTTCCACATACTTGCCCACCAGTCCTATACGCACCCTATGTTTTGGATTCTTATGTCGTTGGAGGAAAGTATTCCATTGGGTCAGCTCAGGCGCTTGATTGTCAGGGAGGGCTAACTTTTTGAGAACCACCTTGTCAAGCCCTTCTAAAAGCATAAGATTGGGGACATCATAGATTGTAGGCACATCAATAGACTGGATGACAGCCTCCTTTTTCACATTGCAGAATAGGGCGAGCTTTTGTCTGAGATCGTCTGGTAAGTCCCTATCGGTACGGCACACTAGGACATCGGCTTTCAGACCACTCTCCATGAGTGTTTTGACACTGTGCTGAGTAGGCTTGGTCTTGAGCTCTCCAGCGGCAGCCAGATAAGGTACGAGGGTCAGGTGAACTACAATCGCATTGTTATCCCCCAGTTCCCACTGGAGTTGGCGTACAGCCTCGATATACGGGAGCGATTCGATATCCCCTACAGTTCCTCCTATTTCAGTGATGACAATATCATATTGGCCACTCTTACCAAGAAGTTGTATACGGTCCTTGATTTCGTTGGTAATATGAGGGATCACTTGCACTGTTTTGCCAAGGAACTCCCCACGGCGTTCTTTTTCGATGACACTTTGGTAGATACGACCAGTGGTCACATTGTTAGCCTGAGAGGTGAAGACATTGAGGAAACGTTCGTAATGGCCTAAGTCAAGATCCGTTTCGGCGCCATCTTCAGTGACATAACACTCTCCATGTTCATAAGGATTGAGTGTGCCAGGGTCAATATTGATATAAGGATCCAACTTTTGAATAGTTACTCTATAGCCTTTAGCTTGTAAGAGTTTGGCCAGAGAAGCAGCGATGATCCCCTTGCCTAAGGAAGAGACGACGCCCCCCGAGATCTACACGATGGGCCGCCGTTCCCCGGCCCTTTCCTGCACCGCCTTCGCCAAGCCACGTTCCCGGAACCAGCCCAGGTCCGTGACGGTGGCGCGTGATCCCGGCAACACCACCAGATCCGCCTCCCGCACCTCAGCCGGTGAGGCCGTGACCACCACCTGCACACCGGGCTCAGCCGCCAGGGCATCCACATCCGTCGCATTGGAGGTCCGGGGGAAGTGCACGACGGCGACCCGCAGCACCCCACGGCCAGGCCGCAGCGCCCGTGACCCGATGGTCAGGGCATCCTCCCCGTCAAGCCACACGTCGGGAAGCCAGGGAAGCACCCCGAAATTCCGCATTCCGGTACGTCGGGTCAGCTCCTCCAGGCCGGGATCAAGCACTGCCTGGTCGCCACGGAACTTGTTGATGAGGTACCCGGCCAGTCTCTCCCGGTCTGGTGCAGATGAGATGCCGTGGGTGCCGAAGATCGCTGCCAGCGCTCCCCCACGGTCAATGTCAGCAGCCAGCACAACCGGCAGATCGAAGCGCTCTGCCAGTCCGAAGTTCACGTAGTCGCCCTGCCTGAGATTGATCTCCGCTGGCGACCCGGCGCCTTCGCACAGCACCAGGTCGTATTCGTCAGCGAGCTCCCCATAGGCGGCGAAGGCTGCCTCAGCCAGGTGCCGTCGCCCAGTCGCATACTCCCCCGACTCCAGGTGCCCCGCCGGTTTTCCCCGCAACACAACGAAGCTGCGGCGGTCGCTGCCCGGCTTCAGCAGGACCGGGTTCAGCAGACTCGTGGGTTCAACCCCCGCGGCCTGGGCCTGAAGATACTGGGCACGCCCGATCTCCGAACCATCCAGGCACACCATGGAGTTGTTCGACATGTTCTGCGACTTGAAGGGCGCAACTCGGAGCCCACGACGCCGAAATGCCCGGGCCAGCCCCGTCACAATCAGCGACTTCCCCGCATCCGATGCAGTTCCGGCGATCAGCAGGCCCGTCATCTCTTCCTCCCAAGAACAGCCAGGGCTCCGGCGAGCAGGGCAGCACCGGCGACGGTGACCGCTGTCACCAGCCTGGCGGCTCGGCGCACCTCACGTGCCCTGGGGCGTGGGCCGTCGCCGAGGGTGGGTCGGGATTCAATGCGTTCGCCGTAGCGGTTCTCACCACCCAGCTGCACTCCGAGCGCCCCCGCCCAAGCCGATTCACACCACCCGCCATTGGGGCTCGGATGCTGTGCGCCGTCGCGACACATGATCCGCCAGGCCGCACCAGTGCCTCCACCGACAACTGGTGCGGCCAGGCAGGCCAAGGCACCTGTGATCCGGGCAGGGATCCAGGCGGCGGCGTCATCTGCGACAGCCGCGGCAGTCCCAAAGCGGGCATAGCGGGCGTTGCGATGCCCGACCATCGCATCCAGAGTGTTCAGGGCCCGATGGGTCACGATTCCCGGGACTCCCACGACCGCGCCCCAGAAGAGGGTGCAAATCCCAGCATCGTTGGTGTTCTCTGCCATCGACTCGACGGTGGCACGGCCGAGCCCCTCGGCATCAAGCTGACTGGGGTCACGCCCGCAGAGGTTCGGAAGCTGCTCACGGGCCGCCATCAGGTCCCCGGAGCTGAGCCGGTCAGCCATCACAGATCCCTCATCCGCCAGCCGCCGGGTTCCCAGCGCAGCCCACGTGGCGACTGCTGTGGCCAGCACCTGTGACCATCCTCGTTTGGCGGTCACACGTTCGACGATGAGCCCCCCCAGCAGCACAGGCACGGTGCTGATCACGGTGAAACGGGCTCCGGCGGCGCGGTCATCGGCGTAGGTGGCCTGCTCAACGTGGGCGGCCCACGAGCCGAACCAGGCGACGGGGTGGTGTCGTCTGGGATCAGCGAACAGCTGATCGGCGATGACGCCGAGGGCCAGGCCCAGGCTGCGATGTCGAAGGGTCATGCCACTCCCATCCGGTGATAGGTCAATGCGATCAACACCCAGGTGATCACCTGGGTGGTCTCGATGAGCGAGCCGTAGCAGTCGCCGTTGAGACGCCCAAGACGCCGCAGCAGGTGCCGCTGCCATCCCGCGGCCAGCAGCCATGCCATGACAATCGCCCCAGCCCAGCAGGCGGCGGCACGCCAACCCAGCAGCCACCAGGAGCCAGCAACCACAGCCAGCACGACAAGCATCCGGGTCATCCACACATGGGCGGGCCGCACACGACCAGCCACCAAACCTGACAGGGTCCCGGGCACCGGTTCCTCCCCGGGACGCGGGAGGGCCCCGGCCAGCGCGGAGACTCGACCCGCCGCCAGCCCGGCGGCAAGCAGCAGCGGCCAGGTCTGCGGCGGCAGCACCGCGATGGTGGCGGCCTCCGCCAGCAGCACCAGCAGCAGCGTCGTCACCCCCATCGGCCCGATGTCTGACTGCTTCATGATCGCCCGCGCATGTTCCGGTGGTTTCCGCGAGCCGAGACCGTCGGCCACATCCGCCACCCCGTCAAGGTGCATGGCGCCCGTGATCCAGGCCGCGGAGCCGAGCGCCAGCACCACCCCAAGCCAGCGCGCCTCCGCCACCCAGGCGACGCCCCAGCCGAACAGCCCCACCACGGCCCCGAGAGCAGCGCCCAGCCAGGGGAAAGCCACCAGCCCGTCGGGAAAGTCCCGATCCTCCCAGTCATGCTTGCGCACCGGAAGCCAGGTGTACATGGCCACGGCGCTGTGCAGGGCACGGATCGGGCGCATCAGGGGGCCTTGACGGGCATGGGAATCCCGGAGACGCAGAACCACACCCGCTGCACCAATTCGGCCACACGCATGTTGAGGCGTCCCAGCTGGTCGGTGAACAACCGGCCCGAGCGGGTCTCCGGAACCACGCCGAGCCCCACCTCGTTGCTGACGAACACCACCTCACGTCGGGTTTCACGCAGCGCCGTCAGAAATTCGCTCACTCGCTCCTCCAACCGGGCCAGGGCTTCAGGAGCCCGATCCCAGCAGCCATCATCCAGCAGCCGTGTCAGCCACACCCCGAGACAGTCCACGAGCATGGGGGCGACGTCGTCACGACGCAGTTCCGCTGCCAGGTCGATGGTCTCCACGGTCTCCCAGTGCAGGGGCCGGCGTTCCCGGTGCAGGCGCAGCCGTTCAGCCCATTCCGCATCACCAGGTCGCTCTTCAGATGTGGCGACGTAGACGACACGCGGGGCATCCGCGAACAGCGACTCCGCGAACGTCGACTTGCCGGAACGAGTGCCGCCCAGCACGAGCGCGGTACCGATCACGCCTTGGACACTCCCTGCCCACTGAAGGTGCCCATCTCATTCATCACCAGCGCTGCCGCACGCACGAGGGGCAGGGCCAGCGCCCCACCAGAGCCCTCCCCCAGCCTGAGTCCCAGATCAACCAGGCCCTTCACACCCAGCACACGGTGGGCGACGGTGATGGCAGGTTCCACTCCCGCATGCCCGGCTAGCAGGTAGTCGACGGCCGCAGGCGCGATGGCCCGGGCGACCAGTGCCGCAGAACAGGACACCACCCCATCGAGGACCACGGGGACTCGGTGTGCGGCGGCTGTCAGGATCAGACCGACCATGGCGGCATGCTCGAACCCGCCCACCGCGGCCAGGGCCCCAACGTGGTCGCCTGCGGCCAACAGCCCCGCAACGTCGTTGATCTCAAGTCCCCGCTCCACCACGGCGACCTTGCGGTTCAGCATCTCGTCGTCTGCTCCGGCCCCGCGACCGGTCACCTCTGAGACAGGTGCGTCACCGAAGGCGGCGGTGAGGGCAGCAGCAGGCGTGGTGTTCGCGAGCCCGACCTCACCGGGAACGAGCACGTCTGCACCTGCGGCGACGGCACCCTCAGCTGCCTCCACACCCACAGCGATGGCGGCCAAAGCCTGCTCACGTGTCATGGCCGGCCCCCGGGTGAAGTCAGCCGTGGCGGCAGCGATCCGGCGGTCTGCGGTGTCGACGGCGGGTGCGAGCAGGCCCACGTCGATCACCTCAATCTCAGCGCCCACCGAACGCCCGATGACGCTGACCCCAGCGAACCCGACAGCTATGCCGGTGGCCATCTGCACGCTGACCTCCTGCGGCCAAGGCGTCACCCCCTGAGCGTAGACGCCATGGTCCCCGGCAAACACGATGACCCGAGGCCTGCTGGGAACAGGCGGGGGGCAGGCCGCGGCGATCCCGCACAGCCGGATGCCGATCTCCTCCAACCCGCCAAGGGAGCCGGGGGGCTTGGTCAGGTCGTCCTGCCGGTCACGCCCGGCCTGCAGCCACTCCTCCTCCACGGGAACGATGCGGGCTGCGAGCTGGGTGAGCTCGTCGGCAGTGTAGGCAGCTGTGGCCATGGAGTGACGTCCTTCATGTGTAGGTGCTGATTCCAGTCCGGGCCGCTCTGCGTCGCGGATGCTCGCCCGGAACCCGAGGTGAGGTTAGCACCCGGGCTCAGAACAGTTTGATGGGGCTGATGAAGTCGGCAATGATCAGCACGAGCCCACCGATCAGCAGGAATCCACCCACCACATATGCCACGGGAAGCATCTTGGCGGTGTCGACGGGGCCCGGGTCTGTTTTCCCGCGCAGCCGGGCGATCGCCCGCCGGATGGCCTCATACAGTGCGCCCGCTATGTGCCCACCATCAAGTGGAAGCAGCGGCACGAGGTTGAACACGGCCAGGAAGAGGTTGACGCTGCCAAGCAGCGACAGCCAGGTGGCGGCCCGGTCCATCACGGGAATCTGATCGGCCGCTGCGATCTCCCCGGCGACGCGGCTGGCACCGACAATGGAGATCGGGCTGTTGATGTCACGCTCCTGCCCGGTGACGAGCCCCACCCCGACATTCCAGATCCGCACTGGGAAGGAGGCCAGCGCAACCGCCGACATCCTGGTCATGTCCCACATCTGCGTCACGGTGGCACCGACCCCTCCGTGGACACGTTCACTGCCAGGGGAGATCCCCAGGAAACCCGCCTCGACGGTCTTGCCGGGATCCAGCCGGTCGGGGACCGACTGGATGATGGTGTTGACGCTCGGCAGCTGGATGACCTCGCCGGCGCGCTCCACGGTGACCGTCGCAGAGCCGTCGCCATTGGCCCGGATCAGATCACCAAGCTGGGTCCAGTTGTTTAAGGCGACGCCGTTGAAGGCCACCAGTTTGTCCCCCACCTGGATCCCCGCCTGCTTCGCGGGGGTCTCCGGGTCCCCTGGCTGGCAGACAGCGGGTTTCCGATCCGAGGGGATCACGCACTCGTTGACGACGCTGACCTGCAGGTTCGCCTGCATCGTGCCGAAGAAGGTGTTGATGCCCAGGAAGATCAGGAAAGCCAGCACCAGGTTCATGGCGGGCCCACCCAGCATCACGATCACCTTCTGCCAGACGGGCTTCTGGTGGAACAGGCGCCCATCATCGGCAGGAGTGATCTCCTCGTACTCATAGGAGCGGGCCTGATCCGCCAGCCGGGTCAGCCACCCCTTCTTGCGCCCAGTGTCCCTTTGGGGCGGGTACATGCCGACCAGCCGGACATACCCGCCCAGGGGAAAGGCCTTGAAGCCGTACTCCGTCTCCCCGCGTTTGCGGGACCAGAGGGTCTTGCCGAATCCAACGAAATACTGGGTGACCTTGACGCCGAACAGCTTCGCCGGGACCATGTGGCCGACCTCGTGCAGAGCCACCGAGGCCATGATGGCCACGAAGAACAGCAGGGCGATGCCTATCGAGGCGAAATTGATCACAGTTCCTCCACTAGTTCAGCGGCGCGACGGCGGGCAGCCTGGTCGGCGGCCAGCACAGCTTCCAGAGTCAGGTCGGGGTCAGCCACATGGCCTGCGGCAAGGTGCTCGTCAAGGCAGCGGGCAATCAGGTCGGTGATGGCGGGAAAGCTGATGCGCGCATCACAGAAGGCATCCACCAGCACCTCATTCGCAGCATTGTAGACCGCAGGTGCGGTTCCCGCGGCACGACCGGCCCGCCGGGCTAACTCCACCGCCGGAAAAGTCTCGTCGTTCAGGGGCTCAAAGGTCCATGTGGCTGCCCGGGTCCAGTCGCAGGGCTGCGCAACCCCCGGCAACCGGTCGGGCCACGTCAGGGCCAAGCCGATGGGAAGCCGCATGTCGGGGGGTGAGGCCTGCGCCAGGGTTGAGCCGTCGCAGAATTCCACCATGGAATGGACCACAGACTGCGGGTGCACCGTCACGACGATGTCGTCGTAGGAGATGCCGTATAGCAGCGCCGCCTCGATCAGCTCCAGCCCCTTGTTGACCAAGGTCGATGAGTTGATGGTGATGACCCGCCCCATATCCCAGGTGGGGTGGGCCATGGCCTGTTCAGGGGTGACCGCTGCGAGCTCCTGCCTGCTCCAGCCCCGGAACGGCCCACCCGACGCGGTCAGGATCAGGCGTGACACCTCTGCCGCCCTGCCGCCACGCAGCGCCTGGGCGATGGCGGAATGCTCCGAGTCAACGGCCACGAGCTGCCCGGGTGAGGCCGCATCGACCACCAGATGCCCACCGATCACCAGCGACTCTTTGTTGGCCAGGGCCAACGTCCTCCCCGCCGACAGGGCAGCCAGGGTGGGTTCCAGGCCCACGGCCCCCGTGATGGCGTTGACCACCACCTCGCACTCTGAGACGGCAAGTTCTGCCGCAGCCTCCGGTCCGGTCAGCACCTCTGGCCTGGGCTCCTGGAGCCGGGCAAGCTCCTCCTCCAGCCCGGGCATTGCATCCGGATTCGCCACCGCAACCCTGCGGGGATGGAACTGCGCGATCTGCTCTGCCAGTCTCGGCAGGTCATTGCCTGAGGCCGCCAACGCCACCACCTCGAAGTCGGTGCGTCGGCCTGTCACGACATCAAGGGTCTGGGTGCCAATGGATCCTGTTGAGCCGAGCAGCACAATTCTTCGCACCCAGACAGTGTGTCACGCCACACCAACAGAAAGTCGCCGGACGATGCCGTCCGGCGACCCCTGATCCTGCCGTCTCAGACGAGCCCGAAGGCCTGCATCGCATTCGCAACCTTGATGAAGCCCGTGATGTTGGCGCCAATGACGTAGTCACCGGCAGCGCCGTATTCTTCAGCGGTTCCCGCGCACATGTCATGAATGTTGCGCATGATCCCGGTCAGACGCTCCTCTGTGTAGTCGAAGCTCCAGGAGTCCCGCATGGCATTCTGCTGCATCTCCAGACCAGATGTGGCAACCCCACCGGCGTTGGCAGCCTTGCCGGGCGCGAACAGCACCCCGGCCTGCTGGAACGCGCGGACGCCCTCAGGGGTAGTGGGCATGTTGGCGCCCTCGGCCACCGCCTTGACTCCGTTGCGGATCAGGGTGGCCGCCTGGTCGCCGTTCAGCTCATTCTGGGTGGCACAGGGCAGGGCAACGTCGACAGCCACGTCCCAGATGGAACCGGCCTTGCCGAGCTCAGCCCCATCGCGACGGGAGACATAGTCCGCAATACGGCCACGCTCCACCTCCTTGATCTGCTTCAGGAGATCAAGGTCGATCCCCTCCTCATCCACGACATACCCCGAGGAGTCGGAGCAAGCCACCACCGTGCCGCCGAGGGAGTGAACCTTCTCAATGGCATAGATGGCCACGTTGCCGGAGCCGGAGACGGAGACCCTCTTGCCGTCGAACGACTCGTCACGGGTCTTGAGCATTTCGTTGGCGAACACGACGGTGCCGTAGCCCGTCGCCTCGGTGCGCACCAGAGAACCTCCCCAGTCGAGGCCCTTGCCAGTCAGCACCCCGGACTCGTAGCGGTTGGTGATGCGTTTGTACTGTCCGAACATGTAGCCGATCTCCCGGCCACCCACACCGATGTCGCCTGCGGGGACGTCCGTGTACTCCCCCAGGTGGCGGTACAGCTCGGTCA
>CAKZJI010000453.1 GCA_936941515.1 uncultured Propionibacteriaceae bacterium | reverse complement strand
GATGCGCGACGCGACACCGGTCCGGTCCTGATGCCGAGGAACTCCGGGTACGCGCCGATCCCCCGCTGGATCTGGCTCCCGGCGGCGCTCGGTGCCCTGTTCGTGATCCTCATCTGCATGTTCTTCATGGTCTTCGACCTGCCCACGATGGCCAGGCGCCTGCAGATCACCGACAGGCTTCATCCGCACTTCACCCAATCCCTGGAGGCCTTCGCCACCGGGATTCGGCGCTACTGGCTGGTCACCACTGTCTTCGGTCTGATCGTTGCGCTTCTGGACGGTGTCGTGCTCGTCCTGGTGGGGGTTCCCCTGCCGTTGGTGTGGGTGATCCTCAGCTTCATCACGAACTACATCCCCAACATTGGCATCGTTCTGGGTCTGCTGCCCCCTGCGCTGCTGACCCTGTTCGAGAAGGGGCCATGGGAAGCCCTGGTGGTTGTGGTGGCCTACAGCGCGCTGAACTTCGTCATCCAGTCGATCATCCAACCCAAGTTCACGAGCGACGCGGTGGGGGTCACCCCAGTCGTCTCGTTCCTCTCCCTGCTTCTGTGGACTGCGGTGTTCGGACCCCTGGGCGCTCTGTTGGCCCTGCCGCTCACCCTGATGGTCAAGTCCCTGCTGCTCGACAACGATCCGAAGGTCCGGTGGGTGGGGGCCTTCATCGCAGCTGATCCCAGCGTCGTCGACACCGGTGACTGCGAGGATTCCCCTGCTGGGCAGGCGCGCTGAGTGGTCCTGGCGGGTCCGGCCTTGGAAAACTTCGGATTGTCGGTAGTTTGTATGCCGTGACCGACAAGCGAAACGACATCTCCATGGCGGCGCCGCAGGGCGCGGGGCTGGGATTGACGGACAACGTCTACTCGTCCCTGCTGGCCAACCGCATCATCTTCCTGGGCTCGGAGGTGCGCGACGAGAACGCGAACGCGATCTGCGCCCAGATGCTGCTGCTCAACGCCGAGGATCCGCACTCGGACATCTACCTGTACATCAACAGCCCCGGTGGCTCCGTCGATTCCGGAATGGCCATCTTCGACACCATGCAGTGGATCAGCAACGACGTGGCGACTGTCGCCATGGGGCTGGCAGCGTCGATGGGACAGTTCCTGTTGTCGGCAGGTACCCCCGGCAAGCGGTATGCGCTGCCGCACAGCCGCATCATGATGCACCAGCCCTCCGGAGGCCTGGGTGGCACTGCATCCGACATCCGCATTCAGGCGGAGCAGTCACTGCACATCAAGAGGACCATGGCCCAACTCATCGCCAAGCACACGGGCCAGACCGTCGAGCAGATCGAGGCGGACTCCGATCGCGACCGGTGGTTCACAGCTGAGCAGGCGCTCGAATATGGCTTCATCGACCACGTGTACGAACGTGCGTCCCAGATCAACTCGGAGGCCCCGAACCAGTGATGACCAATCTGCCCCAGGGCATTGCCCCAGCCGTGGCCGACATGAACTACTACATCCCCCAATGGGAGGAGCGCACCAGCTACGGGGTGCGCCGTGTCGACCCCTACACCAAACTGTTCGAGGACCGCATCATCTTCCTCGGAACCCCCATCAACGATGAGATCGCCAACGCCGTGATGGCGCAGCTGCTCTGCCTCCAGTCGATGGATGCGGAGCGGCAGATCTCGATGTACATCAACTCGCCGGGCGGCTCCTTCACCGCACTCACGGCGATCTACGACACGATGCGCTACATCAAGCCCGACATTCAGACGGTCTGCCTGGGGCAGGCCGCCTCCGCAGCCGCCGTGATCCTGGCGGCGGGCACGAAGGGCAAGCGGCTTGCGCTGCCAAACTCACGCATCCTCATTCATCAGCCCGCAACCGAGGGTGGCTACGGCCAGTCCTCCGACCTGGAGATCCAGGCCAAGGAGATCCTGCGGATCCGTGAGCTGATGGAGAAGATGCTCGCCGACGACACCGGGCAGGGGGTTGACAAGGTGAGCCGGGATATCGAACGGGATAAGTATTTGACTGCCCAGGAGGCTGTTGAGTACGGGATTGTCGACGACATTCTTACGTCCCTGAAGGAACCCCAGAACTGAAAATGATCAACCGGTCAGGGTGTTATGCCGCGCGCTGACACCCTGACCGGTAGAGTAAGTGCCCGGTCGTTAATTGACGGAAAGAGCGGGGTGGCGAGTGGCACGCATCGGAGAGACCAGCGAGATCTTCAAGTGTAACTTCTGCGGCAAATCGCAGAAGCAGGTGAAGCGTCTCATCGCGGGCGACGGCGTCTACATCTGTGACGAATGCATTGGTCTGTGCAACGAGATCATTGAAGAGGAGTTCCCGCGCACCGAGTCGATTGGGCTGCAGGAGGAGTTGCCCAAACCACACGAGATCCGCGATTTCCTGGATCAGTACGTGATCGGCCAGGACGCAGCCAAGAAGGCCCTGTCCGTCGCCGTGTACAACCATTACAAGCGCATCACCTCAGAGGCCGCTCGCCCCGCACGCACGCGGCAGGGGGACGAGCCCGTCGAGGTTGGCAAGTCGAACATCCTGCTCATCGGACCGACGGGCTGCGGGAAAACCTATCTGGCCCAGACTCTCGCCAAGATGCTGAACGTCCCTTTTGCCATGGCGGACGCCACCGCCTTGACGGAGGCCGGCTACGTGGGCGAGGACGTGGAGAACATCCTGCTCAAACTGATTCAGGCCGCCGACTTTGACATCAAGAAGGCCGAGACCGGGATCATCTACATTGATGAGATCGACAAGGTCGCCCGCAAATCTGAGAACCCGTCGATCACCCGCGATGTCTCCGGCGAGGGCGTGCAGCAGGCGCTGCTGAAAATTCTTGAGGGTACCGTCGCCTCCGTGCCACCCCAGGGTGGGCGCAAACATCCCCACCAGGACTTCCTGCAGATCGACACCACCAAGGTGCTGTTCATCGTCGGCGGCGCATTCGCGGGCCTTGAGGACATCATCAACTCCCGGGTTGGCAAGCGTCCGCTGGGGTTCAGCACCGACTCCTCAGTCCGCAAGGACTTGGTGGATCCGTTCTCGGCGGTGCGTCCCGAGGACCTGCACAAGTTCGGGCTGATCCCCGAGTTCATCGGGCGTCTTCCCATGATCTCGACGGTGTCCCCGCTGGACCGCTCGGCTCTGGTGAGGATCCTGGTTGAGCCGCGCAACGCGCTGACCAAGCAGTTCTCCAGGCTGTTCGAGCTGGATGGCGTGCAGCTGGACTTCACCGACGACGCCGTGAAGGCCATCGCGGACCAGGCTCTGGAGCGTGGCACCGGGGCCCGGGGGCTCCGCGCGATCCTGGAGGAGCTCGACCTCGCGTCGCGCCAGCCGGATGTCCGCCCTCTCCAGGGCGATTGCGGCCTGGTCGGCGAAGGTCGAGACCAGCCTGAGTTCCTGGTCGCCGAATTCCGGGGCGCCCGG
>CAKZJI010000452.1 GCA_936941515.1 uncultured Propionibacteriaceae bacterium | reverse complement strand
AACAAACCCCACCACCACGAAACCCCCTCACACAAACCTGTGGAAAACCCGGCCTACGTGCCGTGGGCCGAGAACCCCAACCGTCCGCTCGCTCAGTTCGCGGAAGGCCCCGGGCAGGAAGCACGACACGACAAACGACGGCGGGGTCTCACAGTCTTTCACTGTGGGACCCCACCGTCGTAGGGTGTGGAGATGGCGGGAATTGAACCCGCGTCCTTGAAAGGCGAACCAGGGCTTCTCCGGGCGCAGCTGACTAGTCGGTCTACTCGGCCCCTGCACTCATGTCAGCGAGTTGCAGCCAGGCCCAGCTTCAGTTGAGTCCCGAACCACCCCTGAAGCACAGGTGGTTCAGCAAGCCTTCGAGAATGAGGCCAGGCACCGGGAGGAAGGCACCCCCGGGCGTGACCCTTCGATCGCTGATCAGGCAGCGAGAGCGAAGTCAGTGCGATTGTTCTTGGCACTTATTGGTTCCCATGCAGCGTTAACGAGATAGGCATGGATCCTCGGCCCGCTTCTCCTCGAACTACCGTCCAAGTCGAAACCAGTCATCCCCTGTTGAGTTGTTGCGACGACCAGTCTACCGCATGTTCTGCCTGCGGTCCTCTTCAGGACGCAGCAGCATGAGCCATTCGATGAGCGCGGTGGACTTCTGGCCGTTGAAGGCCCGAATCGCCAGCCACAGGGTCATGAGCCCCCAAGCCACGAACCCGAACAACAGGAGCAGAGGCGTGACCACGCCAGTTGCGACGAGGAGGATTGCGACTGCACCGTAGATCAGGATGTTGAACTGGAAGCACATGGCCCGAGAGGCCTCAAGAGAGGCCCGCCCGCCGGGAGGAGCCAGCGCCCGTCCTATTGCCGGAACAAGGAAGAGCGTCGGCACAGTGGCCAGGTGGAAGAACCCAGCCGCCAGGTTCTGCGCTCCATCCACCGCATGATGTCGCGCCACCGGCGCATTGCCGAGCATGGCGGGGGCGACTCGAGCCAGCCCATGCAGGGAGGCGTTGAGTTCCCCACGGGTCTGGGCTGTGAGGGCTTGGCTCAGGCGCTGCTCAAAGAATTCCTCCGACAAGGCACCCGATGCGTAGGCGTGCTGTAGGTACTCGACTGCCCTGTCCCGCTGCACATCGGTCACGAGAGTTGACAAGCTGGGCTCGTTCATGCGTTCCATGATGCCTCCAGCCTATAGAGCAAAGTACCGGGGACAGCCCTGAGCCACCCCCTGAGGTTGGCCTGACTCAGAGTCATCGGCGTCCGGCACCGAGTCGATTCCTGGTGCGCAGGGCGCGCTGGGCCTCACGATCGGCGTCGCGTTGCGCTATGGCTTGGCGTTTGTCCCAGTCCCTCTTGCCCGTGGCCACCGCTATCTCCACCTTTGCGTAGCCATCTTTGAAATAGATGGACAAAGGCACGATCGTGCGGCCTGAGACGTCGGAGTCCTTCGCAATTTTTGCTATCTCACGCCTGTTCAGCAGCAGCTTGCGGGAACGTTTGGCCGCGTGATTGCGCCAGGTTCCGAACTCGTACTCTGGGATGTGCGCGTTGCGCAGCCACACTTCCCCGTCCTCGACGATCGCGTAGGCCTCGGACAGTGATGCCCGTCCGAGCCTGAGCGTCTTCACCTCGGTACCGGTCAGCACCATGCCGGCCTCGTAGGTGTCACCGATGTGGTAGTCGTGGCGGGCCTTCTTGTTCTGTGCGACGAGCTTACGTCCGGTTTCCCTGGGCATCCCGCTATGATGCCATGTCTGATCTCAGCCGAACCATCTGGCCATCGGATTGACGGTTGAGCCGTTCTCCCACACCATGAGGTGGAGGTGGCAGCCGGTGGAGTACCCCGTGGTGCCGACGTATCCGACGAGATCGCCCTTGCTGACCCGCTGTCCCACAGAGACCGTGTACGACGTCGCGTGGTTGAAGCCTGTGGTCACATAGGTTCCGTTGATGTTGCCATGGTCGATCATCAGGCGATTGCCGTACCCGGCGTTGAAGTATCGCTCAGAAACCACCCCGTCCGCCGGGGCGTACATGGGGGTGCCGCAGCCAGCCGCGATGTCGGTGCCGTCGTGGAGCTTCCAGTAGCCCAGCACTGGATGCAGCCTCATTCCGTAGGGCGAGCTGAGGCTGCCTGCCACCGGCAATGAGAAGCTGCCGCTGCTCGACGATCTAGAACTTCCTGATCCCGAATTGTTGGAGGTAGACGGGGGTTTCGAGGTGGAGGATGAGTTGGCCTTCTGGCGGGCCGCCTCCTGGGCTGCCCTCTCCTCCGCCAAGCGTTTCTCCTCGGCGATCCGATCCTGGATTCGCCGGTCGACATTCGCGGCCTCCGACTCGATGTCGCTCTGTCGTTGCTTCTCAGAGGCCAGTTGGGCGTCAGCCTGCTTGCGGGCTTCATCCCGCTGGGCCACCTTCTCAGCCACAAGCAGCTTCTGCTGCTCGGCCTTCTCCTCGGCGGCCTTGGATGCCTCAAGCTGCTCGGCTGCGGCTTTCCGAGCGTCAGCCGCCGCGCTCTCGGCCTCGTCTGCGGCTTGCTTGGCAGCATCCAGCTTGAACTTTCGCTCTGTCAGCTCGTCCAGCTGCTTGGCGCTGTCCGCAAACAGGGTGTCCGCGAGTTGGGCCCGCTTGTTGAGGTCGGCGGTCCCGAGGTCGCCGAAGACCATGGACAGCTGGTCGAACCCGCCGCCCTGCTGGGTCATGACGATGACTTCCTCGGCAGTTCGGCGATCAGCGGAATCGTAGGCCGCCTGGGCTGCGTCCACGTCGGCTTTCGCTTTCTTGGCCTTGGTTTCTGCGGCTTTGAGCTCTTGTGCGCGCTGAGCGTCGAGTTCGGCGGACTTCTTGAGCTCCGCCTCGGCGCTAGCCAGCTCTGCCTCGGCGCTAGCCAGCTCTGCCTTTGCGGAGTCCAGGGCGCCGATGGCGGCCGTCAGATCATGTGAGGCGCCCTCCACGACGGCTTTCTGAGCCTCCAGGTCGGAGCGGAGCTTGTCACGCTGATCATCCAGCTCATCCGCACTGGCATGGCCCCAGATCATCCCGACCATGGCAACGCTCAGGATGGAGGCTGCCAGGCCACGCGAGATGCGATTGAGGATGCGGTTTTCGGGCTGAGGGGGAAGATCCCGATTCACCTTGTTCTCCTAACACGTCAGATTCTGAGGTACTTCCTGGTTGCCAGCAGTGTCGGAATGATTGCCAGGGCAACACCAACGGCTCCGATGGAAAGCATGGCGGAGAACACCTGTGGCCATTCGATCCAGGACAAAGCTTGGATCGACTTTCGGGCATTCTGCTCGATGACCACTATGTAGGTGGCTGCGAGGGCGCCAGATGCGATAAGGGCACCGATAATTCCCGCTACGAGGCTTTCCAGGAGGAAGGGAAGCATGATGTAAAAGTTTGATGC
>CAKZJI010000451.1 GCA_936941515.1 uncultured Propionibacteriaceae bacterium | reverse complement strand
CCAGTATCGCGGCGCGCTGCTCGCGCGGTTCGGTGGCGACGAATTCTGCGGCGCATTCCTCTATGATGCAAGCGCTCCCGCGGTGGTCGAGCGGGTCGCCGAGCGCATCGTCCTTCAGGCAATATTCGATGATCGTGCGTGGAAGCTGGACGCCCTCCTCGATGCCGAGGCGGTGGGCGAGGAGTGGGTGCACCTCGACGAAGGGGGTCGGTTGCGCCGCGAGGAGCGCTGCCACCCGGCGGGTCTGTGCCCCCGACTGGTAGTGCTCGAGGACGCGCCCGGTGATGAGGAAGAGCGGGGCGTCGGGACGCAGGTCCTCGGCCGGCCCGAGGTGGTCGACGGGCACGAGCCGGGCCCTGCCGTCGGGCGTGGGGAAGTCGTCGAGGAAGGCGCGCGGTGTGCCCGGGTGAGGTGCCTCCCCTTCGCCGGTGGCGGGGCAGGGCCAGTGCAGGTCGCTCTCGCGGTCGAGGCGGGCGTGGCTCAGCCCGGAGTAGTCGGCGCGGCCGCCGACGCTCGCCCTGGCCAGCTCGTCGAAGACCTCCGACGGGACCGTCGACCACGTGCCCGGGGCATCGAGGCGAGCGGCGAGCTGCGACCACACCCACAGCTCCGAGACGACGCCCTCGGGCGGGTCGATCGAGACGGCGACGACGTTCTGGCCCGGATGCTCGGGCGTCACGGGGATGTCCAGCGGCATCCCCGGCGGGATCGCCACCACCTCCTCGCGCGCGCCGTCGATCAGCACGATGCCGTTGGTCGGGGCCATGGCGCCGGCCAGCACCCGGGCCAGGGTGCTCTTGCCAGCGCCGTTGCCTCCGAGGAGGGCGACGAACTCGCCGCGGTGGATCGTCACGGTCACCTGGTTGAGAGCCAGCACCCCGTTGGGATAGCGGTGGCTGAGGTCAGTGAGCTCCAGCACCGGGTCGAGAGCGGGTGTCAGAGAGGGTGACTCGCTGCAACCTGGAGAGGGCGCGGGGGGCATCGCGGCCAGGGGAAGGCCTCCCGGCTCGGTGCTGTCGTCGTCGGGCAGGAGTCCGGCGGCCTTCGCGGCTGCGGCGACGGCGTGGGCGGCGGGCTGCCTCAACCCGGCAGTGGTTACGCGCTCCCCGTCGCAGAAGAACTCGCCGGGAGGGCCGAAGAACGCGGGACGGCCGTCACAGAGCACCAGCAGGAGATCAGCCCAGGAGGCGACGAAGTCAGAGTCGTGATCCACCAGTACCACCGTCTGGCCGGTGGCGCACCGCTCCTCCGCTAGGTGGTGGACGGTTGCGGCTGCCTCCGGGTCCAGCTCAGAGGTGGACTCGTCCAGCACCAGGATCTCCGGATCCATGGCCAGGACACCTGCGATGGCGAGTCGCTGCTGCTGGCCTCCGGAGAGGGTCGCCACCTCACGGTCGGCGAGGTCCGTGAGACCAACCTGATCCAGCGCACGCCGGACGCGCGCCCACACCTCGTCGCGCGGCAGGCCGAGGTTCGCGGGACCGATGGCGACGTCGTCGCAGACCCTGCGACCCATCAGCTGCGCCTCCGGATCCTGCGCCACCAGCCCGGTCAGACGGACCAGGTCGGGGATCGTGGCCTCGTGGGTCAGATGGCCTGCGATGCGCAGCGTGCCGTAGAGGTCGCCGGGATGATGGTGGGGAATGAGGCCGTTCAAGGCCATGGCGAACGTCGACTTGCCGGAGCCTGTCGCCCCCATCACCGCCAGCCTGCTTCCCGTGGGAATGGCGACGGAGATGTTGGTGAGCTGGCGGGTCTCAGTGCCGTGATGCGAGAAGCCGAACCCGTCGGCCACGATGAGGGGACCGGTCAAGGGGCCACCAGGGTGGCGATGCGGTGCCACGGCAGCCGCTCCGGGAGGTGGGCGTGGAGGGCGGGCTCGTCGCCGGGATCGCAGACCAGCAGCACGCACGTCGCAGGACCGCCGGATGCATCGCTGGGGAGGGGGTGGCTGAGCCAGTCGACGCTGAGCCCCGCAGAGTGCGCCAGCTGGCCGGTCTCGTAGCTGACGCCCCGTGACCCCACGGGGAGGGCGTCGTGCACGAGACCCGAGTCAACCAGATCCTTGACGGTGTCCAGGGGGACGATGTCGGGGTGGCCGATGTAGAGCTGATCCCCAGGTGCGGAGCGAGGCCAGCCGACGCAGACCACGACGTCGCCGTCGCGGCCGCCGCCGGCAATGAGGGGCTGCTCCTCAGCGCCGATCACCGTGACCCCTACCCCCGTCGCGGGTGAGGGAACGTTCTCCTCGGTGCTGCCGGTGACCGCCTCAGAGGCGATGCCGACCTCAGCCGCGACCTGGCGGAAGGTGTCGATGAAGGGCTGGGCGGCGGCCAGGTCATGGCAGAGGGTGTTGATGAGGGCGATGGGGCGGGCTCCGGAACACAGCACCTCCAGCAGCGGGACCCGTGCGGCGAAGTGGGCTACGACGTCGCCGGGGACAGGTACGACATCAGCGGGGCGCGGCCCGATGCCACCCACGGAATCGCATGCGATCACCAGCCGCGGCGACCCCGGCACGATCAGCAGGTCGCGGATGGGGCGGACGGTCATCGTCGCCGGGCTATGGGATGGTCGGCCAGGCCTGCGGCGGACAGCGCATATCCGGCTAGCAGAGCCACCGCCACGTTGACTGCCGACGACACCAGCAGCGGCACGATCATCGCCACATAGCCGCCAAAGCCGGCGACGGGGATCATGACGACGGGGGCCAGCAGACCGTTCAGGATGACGGCTACGATAGCCCCCACCACCGTATTGACCCGCCTGACCAGCAGTCCGAAGACCCACGCGAACAGCGCCATCTCCACGGCGACGATCAGATGCAAGAGCGCGCCCAGGGGAAAGCCCGTGGTGGCGGCGGACAGCAGGTGGCCGAGGGCCGCGATGACAGCCCCCTCCACAGGCGAGAAGATCGCGGCGGCCAGGAACCCCGGGGCTGAGTCCAGGGCGACGGTGCCCGTCGGGGAGGGGATCTTCACCAGTGCGCCGACCGCCGACACGGCGATCAGGAGCGCCATCCGGGCCACGCGGCGTGGGGTGAGAAAACCGCGTGCCGCGGAACTGGTGAAGGTGGGGGTGTCGCTCATGTGCTCCTCCTGGTCTGGCTGGAGGCATTCTTGCAGAGCGAATCCAGGACGCGACGGCACCCCCAGGTCAAGCTATCCGTGGGCAAGCAGGGCTCCGGGACGTCGAACAGCAGATCATCCACCTGATGAATTCAGTCTGGCTGAGCTGACGAGCTCCGACAGCCCTCAGCGCGTATGCCGCCTCATCCTGATCAACATCCAGGACAACGCCGTTCAACTCCAAGAACACGACAGTCACCAGCCAGGCAAGTCGCTTGTTCCCATCCTGAAAAGCCTGTGCCTCCGCGATGCCATAGGCCAGCCGCGCCGCCTTGCCTATCAGGGTTGGGAACAGATCCTGATCGTCGAAGGTCTGGAATGGCGCGGCCACGGCGCCATCAAGTTTGCCTCAGTTGACCAGGGGCCCCGCGTCGATTCTTGCCCGGTACAGCGTGATGCACTGTTCCAGGGTGATGCGGACGGTCACTCAGCCAACAGAGCCAGCGTCCGGCTCCACCGACTGCTCGCGACCTCAGCCAGGTTCAGCACATCGTCGAGATCGGCCTCTTGAGGGGGAATGCCAGGCCGTTGTGGGCCCTTCCCCTGGAGGCTCTGCATCGTGTACTCGCGGCGCATCGCATCATGGCTGATCTCTGCACTGCTGGGCGCATCGTCTGGAAGACCGGCTCTGGCATCCAGCCAGGGCCGTTCCTGATGAGTCAGATTGGAGAGCTCGGCTCCCCCCAGCCTGCCGTAGTGGTCCAGCACCGCATCAACCAGCGCCTGCTCCTCGCGGCTCAGTGATCCAGTGGCAGGATGTAGGGGAAGGATGGCGTTGCGGACGTTCGGGACAACAGGGCCTAGTGTCCAGGCCTCGACCCGGTCGTCGAAGAGTGGCCTCCCCGTCCAGGCCAGGGACCATGCCTGAACGTAGTACAGGAGCTTGTGACGCTGCATCTCACCGGTGAAATGCTGCTTGCCTCGCATGTACTTCAGCACCTCGAATGCCTTGGGCATGTGTCTCGCCTCCTTCACCACTCCATGTCTGACCTGCATGCAAGGCCAACCTGTTGTGCGTCCCATGGTAACTCTTCGTACCCGCTGAATCGATCATGTGTTCATCGACCCCGCAGTTGAGTTATCGCGATGTGCCGGGTGAGATGGAGGAATGACCACACAAGTTGATTTCTGGTTCGACCCGTCGTGCCCCTGGGCCTGGATGACCTCCCGCTGGATGCTGGAGGTGGAGAAGGTGCGTGACGTGAAGACCGTCTTCCACCCCATGAGCCTGTTCATCCTCAATGAGGGACGCGATCTTGACCCCGGCTACCGAAAGCACATCGACGGCACCCTCATCGCCTCCCGCGCCGCCGCAGCCGTGATGAAGCAGTACGGGCATGACCAGCTTCGGGACTTCTACACCGCCGTCGGCACCCGCATCCATCCGAAGGGCGAGCCCATCAGCGTCGAGACCATCGCTGCCGCGCTGCAGGAGGCCGGGCTCGACGCCTCCATCGCTGAGCGCGTGACCACCGACGAGTTCGACGCCGATCTGCGCGCCTACCAGAAGGTTGCGCAGGAGCTCGTCGGCACAGATGTGGGGACCCCGGTCCTCCGGATCAATGGGATGGCGCTGTTCGGCCCCGTCATCTCACCGGCCCCGAAGGGCGAGGCCGCCGGTGATCTGTTCGACGGCGTTGCGAAGGTCACGGCCTACCCCGGTTTCTTCGAGCTGAAGCGTTCCCGCGACGTCGGGCCGATCTTCGACTGAGGGGCTTCGCTGCTCCCTACCCGGGTGCGAGGACCGGCCACCCCGGCCGGTCCTCGCACCTGACCGGGAGCCTGGTGTCGTGTGTCGGAAGTTCGTCAGTGGGAGGCGGGTCCCGGGGCCGAAGAGCACCTGACGAAACAACGACGTTCGACACCGGGGTAGGACATGTAGGACAGCGCGTATCCTGGGGGATATGAACGCTCAGCCCGCCGACATGCCCACGCCTTATCTGGACAGCGTCAGCTTACGTGAACTCAACCAGCGTTCGGGACGCATCATCGCCCAGGTGACGGAGTCCGGTCGGCCAGTGACGGTCACCGACCGCGGCCGCCCAGTGGCCCAGATCGTCCCCATCCGTCCCGACGAGACTCCCCGCGAGCGGCTCCTTCGGGAGGGCAAACTCCGGCCAGCCACGGGGACATTCCGGCTCCCTGACCGGCGGATAGCCTTGCCTGAGGGCGTGGATCTTCACGACTTGCTTCTGGGCGAGCGTGAGGAGGAGCGGTGATTTACCTCGACACCTCAGTCATGCTGCTGGCGCTCCTGGAACAGCCCGGAGCCGAGTCAGCGAGGACCCTGATGGAGCAGGCACACGGTGGCCGGATCGCTTCTTCGGCGCTCCTAGCTGTTGAGGCTGCTCGGGCCATTCACCGGGAGGGCCTGGACATGTCTGTTGTCGATGAGTTTCTTCCCAACATAGAACTGCTGGAGATCTCCCGCGAGGTGGTCGACGGCGCCTGTGCGCTGACCGGGGAACTGAAGTCCCTCGACGCGATTCACCTGGCCAGCGCGTTGATCCTGCACAGCGACGCCGACCCCGTCACCGTCCTCACCCACGATGCCCGCTTGGCCGAGGCGGCGCGGTCGCGGGGTCTGACCGTCGTGGATCCGCTGGCCCCGTAGCTCGTCCTCTCAGTCACCGAGGCCGGTGCCGACGGCGCGGGCCGTCTGGATCCACGGATGGTCCGCTGGCACGAGAGCCAGGTTTCCCGCAACCTTCTTCAGGTCGACGGGCGCGGTGCCGTCACCCTTGCTGGCGACCATGACTCCGCTGACGCCATCGGCGATCAGGTCGGCGGCGGCGGTGCCGATCCGCGACCCCAGCAGCCGGTCCTCCGCGCAGGGCGTCCCGCCGCGCTGCACGTAGCCCAGGATGGTGACGCGGGTCTCCAGCCCCGTCGCGGCCTCCAGCTCGCGGGCCAGCCGGAAGGTGTGCTCGCGCTGGTCGTCCAGGACGCGGGCCAGATGCTGTTTGGCAGCCGCCTTGGCCTCGGGGCTTCCGGCGGTCTTCTTCAGCGACTCGGCGGCGGCGATGGCCTGTGCTGCCTCGATGTCAGTGGCGCCCTCGGCCACCGCTATCACGCTGAAATTGGTGCCGCGGGCCTGTCGCGCCTGGATGGTCTCGGCGATGGCCTCCACCGAGTACGGGATCTCCGGGATGAGGATGACGTCAGCCCCACCGGCGATGCCGGCACCCAGCGCAAGCCAGCCCGCCCTGTGCCCCATGATCTCCGCCAGGATCACCCGGTGGTGGCTGTGGGCGGTGGAGTGCAGACGGTCGATGGCGTCCGTCGCGATCTCCAGCGCTGTGGAGAAGCCGAAGGTGTTGTCGGTGTGGGCGACGTCGCGGTCGATGGTCTTGGGCAGATGGATGACGTTCAGGCCAGCATCCATGAGGCGTTTGGCGTTCTTCGCGGTCCCGCCCCCGCCGAGGCAGACCAGGGCGTCGATCCCGTCCTTCTCGCAGTTGTCCACGATGGTGGGCACCATGTCACGGGGCTCGCCG
>CAKZJI010000450.1 GCA_936941515.1 uncultured Propionibacteriaceae bacterium | reverse complement strand
GGGAATCGCCGCTATCAGCTGCTTGGTGTACTCCGCCTTGGGGCTGCCCAGGACATCGGCCGTCACGCCCGTTTCCACCAATTTTCCGTGGCGCATCACGCAGACCCGGTCTGCGGTTTCAGCGATGACGCCCATGTCGTGCGTTACAAGGATCACGCCAAGCTGGCGTTGCCTGCAGATGCTCCGGATCAGGTCGAGCACCTGCTTTTGCACAGATACATCGAGCGCTGTCGTCGGCTCGTCGGCAATCAACAGATCCGGGTCGCCTGCAAGCGCCAGCGCGATCACGACTCGCTGGCGCATCCCGCCCGAAAACTCGTGCGGATACTGGTGCATCCGGGTATCGGCGTCCGGGATGCCGACATCCCCGAGGCGCTTGGCGGCCTCGATGCGCGCTTCTGACAGGGACTTGTTCTGCAGGATCGAAATCGATTCCGCCAACTGCGCCCCAACGGTCATCAGCGGATTGAGCGATGTCATCGGATCCTGAAATATCATGCCGATGCGGCGGCCCCGCAGAACCTCCATCTGTTTGGCAGAAAGTGCGGCGAGGTCCTGGTCTTGCAGAACGATGCGCCCCGCGGTGATCCGGCCCGGATGGCTGAGAAGGCCGATCACGGCGTTTCCGACCGTCGACTTGCCGGCGCCGCTCTCTCCGATCAGGCCAACGATTTCTCCCTTGTTCAGGTCCATGGTGAAGCCGTCCACGGCGACGAAATCGCCGAGGCGGTGCGGAAAGCCACCCTGGAGCAGGCGCGCCTGGATCAGGCGGCGGATCTGTACGAGGAAGGCCTGGCGCCGACCATCGTGACGGTGTCGCCGGGCTGGGCGGCCGCGGCCCAGGGAGCCGCGATCCCCTCGGTGCCGTGGGTGACGAAGTCGAGGCTGAGGATGCCGGAATCCCGGTCGAAGGAGCGGATGGTGTAGGTCCTGAACACTGGCTGCGTCTCCGCGGGGAGACTCTGGCGCAGTTCCTCAAGATCGAATGGCCAGGAGTAGTCGGCTCCCGGGGGAGGCAGGATCAGCTTGATGTAGTGATCGGTGAAGGGAAGCTCCACCGTCGCAAGGTCGTCGGTGTGCAGCCTCAGGCGAACCATGGTGGGTGCCAGCCGTTCGCGGCTGAGGACCGTGGCGGTGCGAGGCGTTCGGTCAGGTGTTGGCATCGTGCTCCTCTGGGGATCTTGTGAACCAGGCTAACCGGTCTCTCCGATGGCGGGGGCTATGAGTCCGTGGCCCACCACGATGTTCCCATCGGCCACGGCCGCTGCCTCCTGGATTAGATCAGCGCTCACCAGGTCATCTTTCCCACGATCTTGGCTTCACTTCTCGAATCCTGTTGGTAGGGTTGCGGAAGTTGGTGGGGGGAGACCGTTTCCGTATGAGGCGACCACCGCTGAGGGGGCGATCGCGATGCAGATCGTGGAGAGGAGACGTGGCCAGCGTCGGATGGCAGCGCGTCGTGGTTTGACGCATGGCGAGGCCAAGACGGCTGCTCCACCGGAGTTGGGAACCGGAAGCCCATCGTGGGAAGGCCAGCAGGGCATCCGTCGTGCCATTGCCGGTTGTCTCACTTCCTCTCGTGGAACGTTACAGTTTTTCGCCAGGAATCACTCACCCCGTAGGGTGCCCAGAGACACTATGAAGGCGTCGACATGGGAATGTCAGATCGGGATCGGACCAACTCAACGAGGTGACTGTGCGGGTCAAAGCTCGCTCATCACTGGATGACTGGGCAAAGAGATGCTCGGACTATAGACCTGGGAACAGAACAGCTCAACTCGACACTGGAAGACTCTCTGCACTCTGAAATGCCGAGTATGTCGCCGAGATTCGGTGCATCAGCTCCCTCTTGAGGGCAAAATGAAAGGTGGTTGACATCACATGACCGGGAACCTGACCTTGAATGGCGAGAACCAGATCTGCGCGCAACTTCCTCTGGCGTTGCAGCGCCCGCATCTGGATCAGATAGCGAGGGACCTTGTGCACCTCGACACGTGGGCTGACTCGGCCAGATGGCACAACCAGGGTCTGAAGATGGGCACTGTCTTCGGGTCTGCGCGCACCGCCCCCGCGTCGCCGACGTATTCCCTGGCTGAGTCCCTCGGGGCGGCACTCGTCGACAACGGATGGGTTGTCATCACAGGCGGTGGCCCAGGTGTGATGCAGGCTGTCCGCGACGGTGCGGGCGAGGAGAGATCGCGTGCTGTGCGGATCGACATTGAAGGCGAAATACCAGAGACCACTCTTGACGCATCGCGCTCAGTCACAGTGGAGAGCTTTGCGCTCCGCAAAGTGATGCTGATTCAGGGAGTCGATGCCATATGGGCATTGCCTGGGGGTGTGGGAACCATGGATGAGCTCTTTGAGGTCTTGGTTTTGCAGGACACGAAACGGCTTCCGATAAGACCAGTGGTGCTTGTTGAGCCCCCAGAGTCCACGTACTGGAAGAGCTGGTTCCACTTCATGGAGGAGTCGCTCATCGCTGGCGGAATGGTCAGTCCAGAGATTCTCACCCATGTCCACAGGGCGACAACAGTCGATGAGGCCCTCGCGCGTGTGGAGGAGAGGACATGACAGTGAATTCCAAAGCACCCGCCGCTGGGGCACATATGAGATTGCTGTGCTCGTCGGTCGACTTCGGTTTCGGGGCCGCCGGCAAGCTGAGCGCGATCCTTCAGCATCTGCCAGACGCAGACCTGATGTTCATGCAGTCTCGGCTCGGCTCCTCGATTGGGCTGAGAACCGATGACCGTCGAGTCTCTGAGGACGCTGACCTGGGGGATGTCGACGCCGCACTGGTGATTCTTGATCCAGAACTGGCCACGCGGCTGACCCGACGTGGCATCCCGGTGATCTATGTTGACAGCCTCGCCCACCTCTGGGGCACAGAGGATCACATCTGCACTGATGTTGCCGCGTACTGTGCCCAACAGGTTGCGGGCATGAATGTCAAGGGCCTGCTGAGCCTCGCGGAAGTTCGCAATCTCATTGAGGTTGAGGCGATAGTGCCCCAGCAGGACCCGGCTGGCCGCGGGGATGGCTTCGCGCTGGTGAATGTCGGCGGGGTCCATTCCCCATTCTCAGCAGAGACCCCATCCTATTGCGGCCTGGTTCTTCCATCCCTGGTGAGGATGCTGCAGGATCAGGGGTACCAAGTCCGCGTGATAGGAAACGTCGACACCCAGACGGCAGCCAGTTTTCCCGCAGGCGTTGAAGCCGGTCCCGTGAGGCACAGCGAAGTCGGCAGACTGCTGGCTGAGAGTAGCCTGCTGTTCACCTCGCCCGGACTCACAACCCTGCTGGAGGCCGGAGCAGCAGGCATCCCCACGGTGATGCTCCCACCCCAGAATGTGAGCCAAGTCCTCAACGCCGACAAGGTCACGCGAGGGACACAGCCGCATTTCGCGCGAACCGACTGGCCCCCGGAGCACCTGGACACGTCGAAGGTGCGTGCGCTGGCGAAGCGCAGCGAGATGCGGGCTCTTCGGTACATGTATGACCGGCTGGAGTCCTTGGCCGGCCGTGGCGACATCGCCCAGATCGTCGCCGAGGACTGCCTCGGGCGTCTGCCCGCGTCCGCCGACTGGCTCACGGACTACGCAAACTCGGTTGGGACAGGAGGCGCTGCGCAGGTGGCGCAGATCGTGCGTCAGGTGGCCGCGGGAGGAGACGGCTGACTGGTGCTCAGCGCGCATGATGCTGCACGCACGGGGAGATTGATGCTCGATGATGTTTTAGCCTGGTTGCTCATAAACGACCCTAAGCCGGGTCGATCTGTGGGGAGGCATCCAGTTTCTCCATCCATTCGCGCACGTGCCAGGTGGCTCGCACATCGTCCTCGTTGTATTCCAGCACCCGGCGGCGCGCCGCCGCTCGTTCCTCCTGTGTGGGGCCGTTGACGGCGGCGGCGAACCAGGTCTGGGAGTTCAGCCCACCCGGCTCCTCGTCCCGCCAGAAGAACCCGGCGCCCTTCGACGCCACAGCCTTCAACCCCAGGCCGTCAACTCCGACGAAGTTGTCACGCACCAAGGCGAACAGATCAATGAAATGCCCCTTGATCAGGTCGCAGGCAGCCAGCAGGTCGGGATGCTGGCTGCGATCCGCCAGCCTTCTCAGATGCACCACCTCATAGTCGGAGTAGTGGTAGACCCTCAGGTCGGGATGCCGCTCCACCAGCGCCATCAGCCAGCGTGCGAACTCCACGGCCAGACCCACCTCCGCCGACGGGCTGAGGATCGTGAATGAGCTGAAGTGCCGGAATAGCTGCTCACCGGTGCCTCGGTCCGTCAGCAGCGCTCCCCACAGGTAGGTGCGGTCGGCTTCGTCGGTCTCAATGTCCAGGTCCAGCTCGATGGTGGTGCGGGGAACCTCGACCGGCCCCACGGACACCTTCTCCAGGGAGACCCCCCGCTTCATCATACTCGCCCGGCGAGCTGCTGTGCGCAGCCGGGTTTCCGCATGATCTCGGTGCGCGGTCAGCGGCAGATAATCCGGCAGCAGGGTGTCGATGTTCGCCTCGGCCAGCTGGGACACCGTCGTGATGCCCAGCCCCATCAGCGTCTGGAGTTCCCGGACATCCAGCGGGGTCTTCGAGATCCGCAGCGAGATGTCGTCGTCGTCCATGCGTGGGCGGCACGTCTCCCACCAGGCGCACCACTCGCATTCCGCGATGCGGATGGGACGCACCACGGGCGGCCGCTCGTCATCGGGGGAACGGGTAGTGGCCTCTTGGGCGACGTAGACGCGGAAATCGTGCTCGTGGTCGTAGCGTTCCAGTGCGGAGCGCAGCCGGTGGCCAGTGGGGGAGGTGCGGGAGAAGGTGCGCAGGAACCTCAGCTCAAGGGGCACCCAGAAGATGAGGGAGGCGTGCTTGTCGTCGGTGCCGACGACGCCCGCCAGCGCAGTGCCCGCTGCCGAGCCGCAGGCCTGAAGGAGCCTCCAATGGTGTGCGAGCTCCAGCAGCACCCCCTGACGGTAGGCGCGGAACCGGAAGCCCCGCAGGGGACCCAGCTGCGTGGGGGTTGCCAGACTTGATGCTCTGAGCTCCTCCGCGCGACGCTGCCGCTCCAGCACCCGGTAGGGCTTGACCCGCACAGGCCAGTAGCCGGGGCGGCCATCCGGCTGGTTGTCACCGCGGACCAGGGCGTCGGGACGGCCACAGCGATGCCCCTCGACATCATCGGGCAGCGTTCCGCCGATGATCACCGGCACTCCGTCGGCCATGGCAGTCAGGGTGTCGGCCTCGCTTCTCGGAGTTGATCTGAGGTCCAGGAACTCACGTCCGCGCCGGATGGCAGCCAGAATCCGCTCGCGGAACTCCGAGCCGCCGGAGAAGGCCTCCCGCAGCGACTCATCCAGGGGTTGAGCGGGCTTTGGGATGCTGGGGCTGAATGCGTTGAAGGTCTTGACCGGGCAGCTGCGGGCCGCGTAGGGATCCAGCAGGAAGCTCACTTCCGGGCCCGGTGCAGCGCCACTATCCCGCCCGTCAGGTTCTTCCATTCCACCTCCCGCCAGCCGCATGCGGCCATCAGATCCGCAAGCTGCTCCTGCGCAGGCCATGCCAGGATGGACTCGGCTAGGTAGCCGTAGGCGACCGGGTTGCTCGACACCTTCGCCGCCATCGGGACCAGGCGTAGAGCCCCCTGTGCGTAGGCGAAGCGCAGTGCCGGATTGGTGGGGGTGGAGAACTCGGCGATGACCAGGCGACCGCCGGGCTTGGTGACGCGGAGCAGCTCGCGCAACGCCGCGGCTGTGTCCTCCACGTTGCGCAGGCCGTAGCTGATGGTGGCCGCGTCGAAGGAATCGTCGGCGTACGGCAGGGCCAGCGCGTCGCCGCGGACGAAGGACAGCCGGGGCTGCTGTCTCTTGCCGACGCGCAGCATCCCCATTGACAAATCGGTGGGGAAGACGTGGGCGCCCGCCTCCAGGAACGGCAGTGACGAGGTTCCTGTCCCAGCTGCCAGGTCCAGGATGCGTTCGCCCGGTCTGGCTGCGACGGCCTCGACCGTGGCCCGCCGCCAGCCCCGATCCCGCCCGAGGGACAGCAGGCTGTTCAGCAGGTCGTAGCGAGCGGCCACGCCGTCGAACATCGCCGAGACCTCGGCGCGTTTCTTATTGAGATCCGCTCGCGTTGAGTGCATGGCCTCAGCCTAGCGCCCACAGCGGACTCTAAGCGCGATGGGAGACCTCAGTGCAGGACCGCCAGAAGATCCACCCGCTCGGCCCCGTTGTGGCGCCACTGGCCCATCAGCTGGCCCACGACGTCTTTGACGGGTGCTCGGTCGAGCTTGTGGACCACATGCGGATAGCCGGTGGTCTCCCCGGCAACCAGGCCGCTGCCGAAGACCTTGATGTTCTTCGACCGCGGGGCGGTTTGGCCGACCTCGACGATGTCAGCGTCGGTGTCCTCCTCCCGGATCACACGCACGAGCTCCTTTAGATAGGCGGGATCGGTCTGGGCGTCGTAGGCGAATCGGGTTCCCAGATCTGAATGCTCTGTGGTGCCGATCAGGGTTCCGCCGTCAAGTGGCTTCGAGCGCCAGGCGATCGGAATGTGATACACCGCATCAGAGGATCGTACGAGCAGACAGTCAAACCCGGCTTCCCCCGCGGGATCGACGAAGCGGAACTTGGCGACGATGC
>CAKZJI010000449.1 GCA_936941515.1 uncultured Propionibacteriaceae bacterium | reverse complement strand
CGATCGAGCAGGTGCCGTCGTCGGTGGCCTCCCTGGCCAAGGAGATCGTCGGGGCCGAGTCCAACCCCATCGCTCAGGTCCGGGCGCTCCAGCAGCGCCTGCGCACGAGCTACTACTCCGACGGCACCAAGAGTCCCTCCCAGCCCGGGCACGGGGCCGCCCGCATCGCCTCCATGGTGGAGGCAGACTCCCTCGTCGGCGACGACGAGCAGTACGCCACCGCCATGGCGATCATGGCCAACCAGCTTGGGGTGCCCGCTCGCGTGGTGATGGGTTTCTACCCGGAGCAGCATCCGGGCCAGGAGTGGCAGGTCAAGGGCACCGAGGCTCATGTGTGGGTGGAGGCCCACTTCGCGGGCGTCGGTTGGGTGGCCTTCAACCCCACCCCAAACCGGGACAAGACCCTGCAGACGGAGGTTCCCAAGCCGAAGCCCAAGCCCAAGCCACAGGTCGATCCGCCACCGAACCCGCCGGAGAAGCTGCCGGAAGAGCCGGTGCTCGCCGACCGTGACGCCGAGGAGGGGGAGGGCGACGACAAGTTCACCATCGACTGGGTGCTGGTGCTGGCTGCGCTCGGGGTCCTCGGCGGTGCGGGGCTGGTTGCGTCGCCGTTCCTGCTGATCCTGGCGTTGAAGGCCAGGCGCACGTTGCGCCGCCGTAATGCGCCTGTGGCGCGTGATGCGGTGTCCGGCGGGTGGAGGGACATCATCGACCGGGCCCGTGATCTCGGATTCCGGTCAGCGCCGGGTGACACCCGGCGGGAGGCGGCCGTCAAACTGCAGGACGCCTACCCCGGGGTGCCGATCACACCCGCCGCGCAGCTGATGGACTCCGCCTTGTACAGTCCGGTTCCGGTGGCGTCTGCGACCTCTGAGGATGCCTGGCGGCAGGTGGATGAGATAAAACGTGGCATGCTGCATCAGGTGAAGTGGTATCGACGACCGCTGGCTCTGCTGTCGCTGCGTTCCCTCCGACGGGCAGACAAGCCGGCGGCAGGCTCCATCCATGAGCCTGGACGACCCCAGCCGCGGGGGACGGCCTCGACCGAGGAGGTGAAGGATGCCTGAGACGAGCCTGTCACCGCGCCTGGAACGGGCGCTCGTCGGGCGGGGAGCGCGCGTTGGCGCATACCTGCTGAACGCTGCGCCGCTGCTGCTGCTCATCGGAGGAGAGCTGCTTCTCTTCCTCAGCAGCGCCAGGGGGCCAGCCGGCTACCGGGTCGGGGTCATCGAGATCGTGTTGGGGATCTGCGCGCTGGCTGTCGTCGTGACGCAGCTGGTTTTGGTGCTCAGACGAGCTCAGACCATAGGCTCCCTGCTGTTGAGTTTCGACTACCGCGACCCGGTGACCACACGCCCCCAGGGCGGTCGGCTGCTCTGGCAGATCCTCATCACAGGGCTGTCCTCCGTGCTGACTCTTGGCGTCATGCCGATCGTTCTGCTGGCCACCTATCGTCGCGGCCAGTCGGCGGTCGACCGGTGGCTTGGGCTTGTCGCGACGTGGCCTGAGGACATCCAGGATGAGTCGGCGCTGGGAGCGAAACCAGCCTCCATGACGGTGGGGAACGGCCCGCAGCCCATCAGAGCAGGCATGTCCGCGGCGCCCTCGGCGCATCAGCCCCCGGTGGGGCCGGTCGTGCAGGGGTTCGCGCCCTCCGCTCCTGCCCCTGCTCCCACTCCGTCACCCGCACCTGCTGCCGGGCAGCCTGGCGGCCTGATTCAGCATTCGCCCTTCGCTTCCGAGGGGGTGACGCCCACCTCAGTGACCATCCCATATGCCGGATCGGGGCTGCCGCAGTTCGTTCCCGTCGCGCAGTCGCCGCAGGCAGGTGTCGCAGCCCAGGGGAATGCGCCTGGAGCGCAGGCCGGACGTGATGAGACCATGCTCGACGAGTCGGCGATGCTCACAGATCCCAGGATCTGTCTCGACGACGGCACGGTGCTGCGCCTGGAGTCCCCGATGGTCTTTGGCCGCAACCCGTCTGCCCCGGCGCCCTATCCTGCGGCCCATCCGTATGAGCTGATAGACGAGACGATGAAGATGTCCAAGGTCCATGCTGTGGTTTTGGCGGAGGAGGGGGAGGTTCACGTCGTCGACGTTGGGGCCCGAAATGGCATCGTCTTCGAGTTCGAGGGAACCAAGTGGCGTGCTGAGCAGCACCTGAGGACGCCGGTCCGCCCCGGCACCGTGGTACATCTAGGTGGGCGTTCTTTCCAGGTGGAGTCATGATCGATACATCGCACAGCAGTTTCACAGAGCCTGTGGTTCAGGTCCGGTTCGGCGCATGCTCGGATCGGGGGCTGGTGCGGCCGCACAACGAGGACTCCTACATCACAGCGCCTCCGTGCTTCGTTGTGGCTGATGGCATGGGTGGTCACTCCCGTGGGCAGGCGGCGTCGCAAACTGCCGTCGAGCGATTCCTCCCGCTCGCGAATCGGAGGTGGGCCACGGGAGAGGATGTGCTGACGGCCATCGACAACGCCAGCGCGGCAGTGTCCCGGCTGTCGGGTGAGGGACGGCCGCCGGGCAGTACCCTGGCGGGTGTCGTGCTGACCCTGCAATCCAACCAGCCTCGCTGGCTGGTGTTCAATGTCGGTGACTCCCGGGTGTATCTGCTGCGTAAGGGGGAGCTCACCCAGATCAGCGAGGATCACTCGGTGATCTGGGAGCGCCCTGGGGAGGGAACTCGCAGTGTCATCACCCGCGCTCTTGGAGCCGGGATGGTCAAGCCACTCGTCGCGGACCAGTGGCTGCTCAGCGTTCAGGAGAGGGACCAGATCCTGATCTGCACCGATGGTCTGTACTCCGAGGTGACCGAGTTCCTGATGACCGCGCTCCTGCTGGGGGATGGCGACCCCCATGAGAAGGCGACGTCCCTGGTCGATGCCGCAAAACGCGCTGGAGGCCGCGACAATGTCACAGCCGTCGTCATCGTCGTTGACACTGTGGAGGCAGATGGCGTTGACTTTGATCCGGATGGTGAAACCATCCCCGGAGAAGACGATACGGTTCAGGATCTGGAGGTGCCATCATGACGATGCGCTGGACTCCAGGCGGCAACCGGGCTCTGGTCTGGGAGACGGGGATGGCGCTCCTGGATGGGCAGGTGAGCGATGAGCAGGCGGAGCGGATATGGCTTTCACAGTCGCGTGAGCCGCGTCTCGGGAGCTTCCTGCAAGTGCTGATGGAGACCACGGGAACAGGTCTGCTGACGATTCCCTCATTCGCCGTTGCGATCCTCTCCGGCGACGCCCATGTCGCAGTGCGCGGTCCTCTGCAGATCAGGATTGCCGCAGCAGGCGGGCAGGTGACGGTCAGCGGGGAGGAGGTGACGACCTGGGAGGAGAAGATCGTGAGCGGTCCGGCGACGGTGGAGCTGACCGCCCCTGAAGCCGGTGGCCGCTCGCTTCCGCTGATCGCGGGACTGGTGGATGCCTCCCGCCTGATCTGGGAGGCGCCGTCCGAGCAGCCGATGCTGGCTCCGTCGCCTGAGTCTGCCGTCCCCGAGCCGGAGCCGGATCCCAAGGCCCACCATGCCGCACCCGTCTCTGAGCTCTCGGAGCCCACCAAGGCGCAGGACCGTGATGAGTCACCAGCGATGTCGGCGCCCACACCGGATGTGCCAGAGCCGACGGAGCCAGGTGAGGAGCCCGAGTCCGCCGAGGCAGACGACGTGCCTGACCCGACTCAGGTGAGACCAGCGGATGAGGTTGAGGTCCCTGAGGCGGCAGCGGAGTCGTGGAGCGCAGGCCCGGGTGAGCCGGTGATCCGGCCAGAGCAGATCCCGACCCTGATGCCCGACCCCACCCATGATCCCCAGCCGCTGGTGGAGGTCGAGTCGGCGGTCCCCCAGCGGCGTGAGGAGCTGCGTCACGGTGAGACGGTGGCTGATGAGGAGGCGGAGGTCTCCATCACCGTCAAGCCAGTTCGCAACGGCATTGAGGTGCTGGCTGCGTTCTGTGAGAACAACCATCCCAATCCCCTGCAGCGGGTCACCTGCTACATCTGCGACAAGCCCGTCGGCGGGCAGCCACGTCAGGTGATCAGGCCCCAGCTCGGCTGGCTGCGCATCAGCGGTGGGGAGAAGGTGCCGTTGCTCGGCCCGGTGGTGGCAGGACGCAATCCCCAGTCCAGGGCGATCTCCGCGGAGACCACGCCGCGCCTGGTTGCCCTGCCCCACTCGCATGTCTCCAGCACGCATATCGCCTTCCTGTTGGAGGGGTGGACAGTGCTCGCACGCGACCTCGGCTCCCGCAACGGCTCCTATCTGCGCCGTCACGGCAAACCACCGATGCGCATGCCCGAGCAGGATGTCCCGCTTGTGCCCGGAGATGTCATCGACCTCGGTCATGGTGTGTTCATCAACCTGGAACGGATTCCCTGAACATGGTGCGACGTAGTCCTATTCCACAGCTTCCCGGCTTCACCTTCAGGAGATGGCTGGGGGGCGGTGGCTTCGCGGATGTTTTCCACTACTACCAGGACAGTCTGGGGCGTGATGTCGCCATCAAGACGCTGCATCAAGGGGTCAACCCGAGGGCTCTGGAGGCCTTCCAGACTGAGGCGAGTCTGATGGCGAAGCTCAGCAGTCATCCGAACATCGTGACGATCTTCGAGATGGACATTGCCTCCGACGGGCGGCCCTACCTGGTGATGGAGATGTGCCCGGCGGCGCATCTGGGGGAGCGGGTGTCTCGGCGTCTGTACACGTCTGCGAAAGCCATGGAGGTTGGCATACAGATCGCCGGGGCTGTGGAGACCGCCCACAGGCTTGGGGTGCTGCACCGCGACATCAAGCCCGCGAACATCCTGTTCACGCAATTCGGGGTGCCGGCGTTGGCGGACTTCGGCATCTCCATCTCCGTTGATCAGGGGACCACCGCCTCGACGGCGATGAGCCCTCTGTGGGCGCCACCCGAGCAGTTCGGGAACTCGCCGGTCGGGATTGGGCCGTGGAGTGATGTGTACTCGCTGGCGGCCACCGTCTGGGCGACTCTCGTTGGACACAGCCCCATGTACATCCAGGGGCAGGCCAATGATGTCCTGAACTTGAATGTCAGGGTGCGCAGCATGCCCGCGCCTCTCACCGGCCGGGCGGATGTGCCTGATGAGCTGGAGCGGGTGCTCGCCGTCGCCATGGCCAAGGATCCGAGGGAGAGGTTCCAGAGCGCTCTGGAGTTTGCGCGGGCCCTGCAGGGTGTGCAGGGGCTGCTGAACCAGTCTGTGACCGCCATCCAGGTGTTCACCGATGAGGCGGATCAGCCGGACTTCGAGCCAGATCAACACGACCAGGGCACCCGGATCCAGGGGTTTCGGCTCATCGATCCAGAATGGGGAGGGGACACCAGCCATGCGACGGGGCCCAGGGGCGGGGTCACCGCACCCCTCGACTACTCCGAGCCGACCGACGGCTACCTGGCCCCCACGCCGGGGATTCTCCACCGTGGACGGGGCGTCGCCCAACCAGGTCTGCGGGATTTCACCGGTCCCGCCACACCCGCCCCGTCGCCAGAGATACACGTCCCAGACCCGCCTCCACCACCTCAGACCCGGGAGGAGGAGCCTGTCCGAAGGCGACTTCCCGTGGTTGCGGTGGCGGCATCGACGCTGGTTGTCCTGGCGGGGGTTGTTGTGGCCGCAGTTGTCCTGGTGAACCAGAACAGCGCGGCGACGACCCCCAATGTGACGGGCAGCCCGTCGGCATCCGCCAAACCCGTGGATCCGCTCGCTGCGACGGTTCCCCCTGTCAAAGACCTCAGCGGCACCGTCGAGGGCTCAGAGGTGACGTTCACTTGGACCAACCCCGACCCGCAGGAGGGGGACAAGTTCCGTTACGCGGTGCAGGATCCGCGCGGCGGTGCGGTTCCCGAGCACACGAATGCGACGAGCGTGACGGTTCCCGCGCTGGCGGGTGACACCTGCCTGCAGGTCAGGCTGGTGAGGTTGAACGGGCGGGAATCGCAGCCGGAGACGAGGTGCGCCCCATGAGCACGCTGCTGGTTGACTTCGCGGGTGAGATTCACCGGGTGCAGCCCGGCGAGGAGTTCACCATTGGACGCTGCGGGAATCTCGCCATCGACGACAACCCCTACCTGCATCGGAATTTCCTGGCGATACGGCATGACGGCAAGATCTGGTGGGTTCACAACGTTGGATCGCGGATTCCCGCGCGACTGTCCGACGTCAACCGGTTCACCGAGTCCACCCTGACCCCGGGCTCCGCCCTGCCGTTGGTGTTCGAATCCATGCTGCTCACCTTCCATGCCGGGAACACCAGCTACGAGCTGGAGATCTCCCTGGCGGCGGCGGTCTATCAGACGGTGGTGGTCTCCGAGGGCAGCGAGGGGGAGACGACGCTGGGGGAGACCCAGTTCACGCACTCGCAGCTGCTGGCGATCCTCGCCCTCGCGGAGCCCGTGCTGCGCCGAGCGGGCGTCGGCGCCTGGCAGATCCCGTCCGCCGTCGAGGCCGCCCAGCGCCTGGGGTGGACGCAGACCCGGTTCAACCGGAAACTCGACAACGTGTGCGACAAACTCGACAAGGCCGGGGTGAGGGGGCTTCATGGCGGTCCCACCTCCCAGGCTCATTCCCGTCGTGCCAATTTGGTGGATTGGGCAGTCAGCTCTCGGCTGGTCACGGCTGATCACCTTCCTGCCCTGGATGCGGAGGCTGAGCAGAACCAGAAGATCGGGGAGCAGTAGTCGCAGAGCCGATCCGTGCCCGTGAGAGGAGGTCCTGGAATGGGGGAATGATGGGCATGGGTGGCTCAACCACTGCCGAAGCGCTCGATGCCGTGGTATTCAGTTCACGTTGTTTTTCCATGAGCATCGGAGCAGCCTAGGCTGGCCCAGCGTGAGCGGAACTCTGATGCTCGTCACCAGGAAGGAGACCTTATGAACTCCCGCGTGTTGAAGGGTTCGCTGGCAGCCGTGGCTGCGGCGGCCATTGCCCTGGGTGCTGCCGGGTGCAGCGGCAAGCCCGGCAAAGAGGCTGTCATTGACGGCTGGCTCAAGGGAGCCAAGCAGGCCGGTGAGGTCACGGAGGAGCAGGAGGCTGCGAACAAACCCTTCGTCACCTGCCTCATCAACGAGTCCTACGACAAGGTCGGCGCCGACACCCTCAAGAAGATAGCCGACGGCGAAATCAGCTCGGAGACCCTTGATGGCATCTCAGAGGAGGACAACAAGGTCTTTGAGGAGGCCCTGTCTGTGTGCTCGGTGAGAACCAACGAGACCGAGAAGTGAGATTCCTCTCATCTGGCGTTGACCCCGTCGCGGGTTAGCCTGGTTGGACGACGTGGGGTGACCGTCCGCCCTGCGGGGAAGGAGAAGATATGAAGTCCCGCGTGTTGAAGAGTGTGTTCGCCGTCTTGGCCTCCGCTGCCATAGCCCTGGGAGCGGTCGGGTGTGCTGGGAAGCCCAGCAAGCAGGATGTCATTGAGGGCTGGGGAAAGACGTTCAAAAACAATTTTGGTGGTAAGGGAGCCAGCGATGAGGTGATAGAGAAGGCGAAGCCGTACATCGAGTGCCTGGTGGATGAGACCTACGACAAGATGAGCGCAGACACCTTGAACAAGATAGCCAAGGGCGAGATCAAGGACGAGGACAAGGTCTCGGGGAATGATGAGCAGGCCGTCAAGGACGCCGCGAACACCTGCAAGGACAAAATTCCCTCTCCAGCCGGAAGCAAATGACCTTTGCACAGGGAACTGGCCCGCCCCTCGGGGCGGGCTTTTCCATGCCGTCTCAGTCGGCCAGCCCGTACAGCCGATCCCCGGCGTCGCCGAGACCGGGGACGATGAAACCGCGGTCGTTGAGGCTCTCGTCGACGGCGCTGACCACCAGGGTGCAGGGCGCGTTGAGGTCTGCCAGCAGATCCTGGATGTGCTCAATGCCCTCGGGTGCGGCCAGCAGGCAGATGCACGTGATGTCGTCTGCGCCGCGTTCCACCAGGAACTTCACCGCCTCCCCCAGCGACCCGCCCGTCGCCAGCATCGGGTCCAGCACATAGCACTGCCTCCCCGACAGGTCTTGAGGCAGGCGCTCTGCGTAGGTGGTGGGCTCCAGGGTCTCCTCGTCGCGGATCATGCCCAGGAAGCCAACCTCGGCGGTCGGCATCAGCCGCAGCATGCCGTCGAGCATCCCCAGCCCGGCGCGGAGGATCGGCACCACCAGCGGCGCCGGTGACTCCAGCTTCGTGCCGATAGCCGGGGCGACGGGTGTCTCGATCCGGGTTTCACGGACCCGGACACCGCGGGTCGCTTCGTATGCCAGCAACGTGACAAGCTCCTCGACGAGCCGCCGGAATGTGGGCTGTTCGGTGTTGCGATCCCGCAGAACGGTCAGCTTGTGATCGACAAGTGGGTGAGAGATAACGCGAAGTTCCACGGCTCAACTGTCCCACATTGGCACGGAACATTAGAAGATTGTGCCCCTGAGGCTGTGCCATCGGCGTTGATCTGGAAGGATAGGGGTCCGTAACTCACCTGTGAGGAGATCAGCCGTGGACGCTTTTGACGAAGACGCAGAGCCCTTTGACCTCAAGGACGACCGCGACGTCGCCGCCGACGATGACTCCGACGATGAGGCCTACGACGACTATGACCTGGAGGACGCGGGCGAGGACGACGTCGATCTGGTGGTGGCCGTCTACCGTGAGGACGGCAAGGCGACGGCGGTGCCACTGGACTTCGATCTGGCCAACGACCTTGATGAGCTGATCCGGCAGCTCAACCGGCTTCCCGGGGACTCGGGGGCCGACGGGTACGTTTCGATCGCGGGCGAGTTCTTCGTGATCTGCCGCGTGCGCGGACGCAGCGTGGAGGTGCTGCTCAGCGACGCGACGGCCGCCAACGACTGGCCCATCGCCCGCGATGTCCTCGACTATCTGGGCGAGGAGATCCCCGACGAGGAGGACGAGCCGGCGCCGGTGGGGGACCTGGAGATGTTCGCCGCGAACGGGCTGCACAGCTTCGAGCTGGAGGATATCGCCACAGACTACGACGAGGACTCCGATGAGCTGCTGATGAGGATCGCCCAGCGGCTGAGGATTGCTGACGTGTTTGGGCGGGCCGCCGACTCCTTTGACGCCTGAGCTTTGGCGCGGCGTTTCGAGCCTGCGATGCGGCTGGCCTTGGAGGCTGGCCGGGAGGTGGGTCGGCGCGGGGACGTGCCTGTCGGGGCGGTGATCCTGAGCCCCGACGGCGACCTGCTCGCGGCCGCCGGCAATGAGCGGGAGCTGACCGGTGATCCCACAGCCCACGCCGAGGTCGTCGCCATCCGCCGCGCCGCCGCCTCGCTGGGGGAGTGGCGGTTGACGGGCTGCGCCCTCGTCGTCACGCTGGAGCCGTGCGCGATGTGCGCGGCCGCCATTGCCCAGGCGCGCATTGCCCGGCTCTATTACGGCGCAAGTGATCCAAAAGGTGGCGGTGTGGAGC
>CAKZJI010000448.1 GCA_936941515.1 uncultured Propionibacteriaceae bacterium | reverse complement strand
CGCGCGACGGCACAACTCTCGTGCGGCGTTCACCTCGGTGAAAACGTCGCCGATCAGTTTGCGGACCAGCTGGGAGGCGCCGATCGGCGCCCCGAACTGCCGACGGGTCACCGCGTACTGGCACATCTGCGCCAGGGCCGCCTGGGCGATGGCCACCCCGCCCCACGCGATGCTGTACCGCCCGTGGGTGAGGGCCGTGTTGGCGACGAAGGAGAAGCCTGCTCCGACACTAGCGACGACGTTCTCGCGGGGGAGCTCCACCCCGTCCAGGATGATCTCCGCCATGTGGGTGGCCCGATTGCCCATCATGCCGCTCATCGGCCGAATGGTGACCCCGGGCATGCTCCGCTCCACGAGGAAGGCGCTGACCGTCTCGTTTTCGGAAGCGAAGATGAGGAACACGTCGGCCACTGCGGCGAAGGAGATCCACTTCTTGCCCCCGTCGAGGACGAAGCCGTCCCCAGACCGGGTGTACCTGGTGCGGACGCCAGCGGCATCCGAGCCCGTCGCATCCTCCGACAGGGCGAAACAAGCGATCCGGCGTCCCGTGGCCAGGTCCCGCAGGTACTTCTCCTTGATGGCGCGCGAGCCCAGGTCCAGTAGTGTCTGCGCGACGAGGGAGCTATGGACGGTAAGGAGCGTCCGCGTCGATGTGCAGGCCTTGCCGATGATCTCGGTCAATTCCCCGTAGATAGACGGGGTCACCCCGCTGCCTCCCCACTCGGGCGGAATCATTGCTCCGAGGAAACCGTGGACGGCCAGTGACTCGATGACATCCATTGGGAGACTTTGCGTCCGATCGAATTCGGCCGCCCGTTCTGCCAACTGCACGGCATACTCTCGAGCGGCCCCCAAGAGGCCTACCGCAGTCGAACTCGAGGCTTCGGGCACATCAATCATCGGAAAGCTTCCCGACCATCTCAGACATGCGCTGCACCGTGCTGAAATTGTGCAGAAGAATCTGGTCGTCCGGGACCTCGACATCGAACGTTGACTCGATGAAGGTAAGCAACTGCATGGCAAACATCGAAGTGACGAAACCGAGTTGGAAGATATTATCCTCATCCTTCAAGTCGACGTGCGAGAACACGGACATGTTCGCCTTCACGTACTCACGGATCTGATCCTTGACAGTGGACTCCACGTTGACACTCATTCTTTATCACCCTCTCCATAGTTGATGTCGATCTGGATGTATTCGGGGTACTCGGGAACGACCGTCAGGTCGTTCCAGTAGAGGTAGTCGTCGCCGTCCCGCGATACCACTTCGAAGTTGGCCAACTGGTACGTAAGCAACATCTGGCGGTTACGGCTGGTCCGACGGAATCGCGCAAAGAGGCGCGCGTGGCGTTCGGCGGCCCGCTGCACGAGGAAGGCGAGGAGCACGGTGCCAGCACCCTTGGAGAGGGTGCGACAGGACATCAGCAGCAGCTCGATGGTCCACTCGGTATCGACCTTGCTGACGAGCGCCATGCCGATCTTGCCGTAGTTGCCATAGCGGTCAGCGAGCTCGCACACCCAGAGGTCATGAGCCGGGTCGTCCTTGAGCCTCTCAAGGTCCTCCAAGGAGTAGTGAATTCCCGTGGAGTTAAGCTGATTCGTGCGTTGCGTGAGCTCCTCAAGGCGGTGCAGGTCCTGCCCCTGAGCCCGGGAGATGCGGAACACCATGCCGAGGCCAGCAAGGAACTCGTCCTTGGGGCCCTCGTAGGCCTGCTCGGCCTCCTCACGGGCCACGTTCTCGATGTACATGAGCCGGCGACGTCGCGCGTCCTCGGTGACGACCTTGGGCGACAGACGCGGTGCCGTGGCCAGGTCGAGGTAGTCGCAGGCATCAATGGTCTCGACGTCGGGGTGCGAGAAGCGCACCTCGTCCCGCTCGAACTCCTGGTCGTCCACGAACACGATAGTGTCGAAACCGATGTTCAGCCTGTTCTGAATCTGCATGATGGACCAGGCTTTGGAGTTCCAGCTGATCTGCGGATGAAGGAAGTATTCGGCGATGCCGAACTCCTCCAGCTTGGCCCAACAGTCGTCGTGATTGTTCTTGCTGGCGATGGACTGAAGGATTCCGCGCTCGTCCAAGGTGCGGATCAGATCGGCGATACCGTCCTTCAAGACGACATCGTCACCTGCACTGATGGTGCCGGTCCACATCGTGTCGTCCAAATCCCAGACGACACATTTCACCATCTTGATCGATTCCTCGGTCAGAGTGGGCACAACATCCCCGAAACGCCGTGTCAAGCCGTCGACCTCTAACACTACATCGCTCATGATGACTCCCTGTATAGTGGCCCGACCAACGGACCCTTCGGGATCCATACCGTCGGTATCAGTGAAACCAACGGTATGCCACATACCGCAGGTATGTCAATGAGGCGACGTGCCTCAGCTAGTTTGAGCGCATGGTTGTCGCGCGTCAGACTTAGAGGGTGCGCGGATAGGTTGTGTGGTTGGTTAGGGTCTTCGGTGGGACTGTTTGATTAACGGTGTGTGAGGTCCGGTCTGATTCGAGAGGAGACGGTCGTGGCTGACATGACCGAGCTGTTGGGAGACGGGATGATTGATCCTGTGATTGGTGAGGTCATTGATCAGGAGGACTTGGCCGGGCGT
>CAKZJI010000447.1 GCA_936941515.1 uncultured Propionibacteriaceae bacterium | reverse complement strand
CTTCATCTTCGGCATTGTCGGCTCGCTTTCTCTTAGTGATCGGCCTGGGTCACAGGTCGATGTCTGGGTCCATGTTGTCGGCAGGGCCGCGACGCTTCTTCGACGGCTGGGCAGCGGCCCGCAGCCGGGCCTCCTCTGCCTTCTCGGCCTCGGCGTCGGCCTTGCGCTGTTCCATGCGACGATCCCGTTCCTCGGCCTGCTCGGCCTTGGCCTCGGTCTTCTTCTTGGTGGGGCCAAGCACCATCAGCATGTTCCGGCCGTCCTGCCGGGGCGCGGACTCGACGAACCCGAACTCCGCGACGTCCTCCGCGAGCCGCCGCAGCAGCTCGATGCCCAGCTCAGGTCGTGACTGCTCACGGCCGCGGAACATGATGGTGATCTTCACCTTGTCGCCGCCCCTGAGGAACCTGACGACATGACCCTTCTTCGTCTCATAGTCGTGATTGTCGATCTTGAGACGGAGCTTCATCTCCTTGGTGATGGTGTTCGACTGGTTCCGGCGGGCATCGCGCGCCTTCTGCGCGGCCTCGTACTTGAACTTGCCGTAGTCCATCAGCTTTGCAACCGGGGGGCGCGCTTGGGGCGCCACCTCCACCAGATCGAGGTCGCTCTCCGCCGCGAGGCGCAGGGCATCCTCAAGACGCACGATGCCGACCTGCTCGCCCTTCGGGCCGACGAGCCGGACTTCGGATACTCGGATACGTTCGTTGATCCGCGGTTCAGTGCTGATGGGTTCCTCCAAGGTTGTGGTCTGTGGCACACGAAAAGGCCTCCGCGCATACACGAAGGCCTGACAGGCGCACCAGTTGCGCCCTTCCGACCCGGCTGCGGTGAGCTGCCCAGGTGGGAGGTCAGGCCTCCACTTTCATGAGCGGACGCTCTCGCGTCGCTTTCGGCGCACTAGGCTACCCTGCAGCGGCAGGAAAACCAAACACCGACGTGTCTCAGCGTCTTTGGGCACGGAGCCCACCCAGGCAGAAGACGAGATCCCGATGACCACGAGGCAAAGCGTCACATATTTTTCGGACGGTTGTGCATAACGCGCTGAGTTTCTCCGTATGATCTGAACACAGGCCATCACGAATGCCTCGTACATTTTCCCTTAACGGATTCACATCCTTCGGCGGCGGTCCACTATCCTGCTGCACACCACGATGGAGTCGATAACGCAGGGAGTGACGATGGAGTTGTCGGAGCTCGAGCTCACGGGCAGGCGGCAGACCCCAACCGAGGCACGATTCGAAGATCTCCAGGTGCTGGATGTGGTGAGCTATTCGATGGCGCACAATCGAATTTCCATAGTTCGCTCCGTCACAGTGACAGGCGGGTCCACGGATCTCGACGGCGCCGTCATCACCATTGAGCTCCGCGATGACGAGAGTCGGCTGAGCAAACCCTTCACGACGACCGTGGACATCGCCGCCGGGCGCGAGACGGTGATCTCGAATCCCGAGCTGTTGTTGGATGCCGCTGTGATGAGTCAGGTGGCGGAGCAGCGTCCAGGAGAGCTGGTTTTCACCTTGAGCCATCAGGATCGAGAGATCCTGACGCACACGCACCCAGTGCAGGTCCTGGCCGCCCGGAACGGGAAAGTCGCAGACCATCGCGAACCTGATTGCCCGCCGCATCGCCGAGAGGAAACGGGTTCTGTTCGTCGCGGAGAAACACGCGGCACTCGACGTAGTCCGGGATCGCATGGCAGGCATGGGATTGGCAAACTTCGCGCTGGATCTCCATGACAAGGCCAGCCGTCCCGTCGAGGCGTTCGCCGGTGGGGCCCTGGCGGGGACCGGGGTCTCGGCCCCAGCAGGTTATCCAGCCAGCAAGGCGCTGACCCATGAGGCAGGCACGGGCCCGGTCCTCCACCAGCCCACACGTCAGGTCGGCCTCGCCCCGAACCTCAGGGCCAGAGATCGCAATCAAATCCGCGAGAGACGCTTCGGGGAATAGGGCAACCCCGAAAGCAGTTAATTGAAATATGAAGAAGATTGGTTTCCTGTCCTTCGGGCACTACCGAGACGTGCCAGGCGCCCGGGTGCGCACCGCGGGTGACTCGCTGCGCCAGAGCATCGACCTGGCTGTGGCCGCCGAGCGGGCCGGGATGGATGGCGCCTGGTTCCGGGTCCACCACTTCGACCAGTCGCTGGGCGCGCCAACAGCCCTGCTCGCCGCGGCAGGGGCCCGCACATCGACGATCGACCTCGGCACCGGAGTCGTCGACATGCGCTACGAGAACCCCCTTGCCCTGGCGGAGAACATCGCCTCGGCAGACCTCATCAGCGAGGGCCGCATCCAGCTGGGGGTAAGCCGGGGATCGCCGGAGCCAGCCATAGACGGCCAGGCGGCCTTCGGCCTCGACAGGCAGCCGGACGAGCGCTGGGATGAGCTGACACGCAGTCGATCCGAGCGGTTCCGGCAAGCCATCTCAGGGGTCCCGATGGCCCACTCAGAACGCGCTGGGACGCTTGGCGGCCCCGCAGACCTGCCAATCGAGCCACAGTCGCCGGGCCTGAATCAGCGCATCTGGTGGGGGGCTGCCACCATCGCCACGGGAGAGTGGGCGGCGAGCGCGGGATATCACCTGCTCAGCTCGACACTCCTCCTGGGCGACGACGGACGCCCCTTCGACGTGCAGCAGGCGGAGCAGATCACGCGCTATCGCGAACGCCACGCGGCATCCGGACACGCAACCGGCGGCCTGGCCGCGGTGACTCGCCCCGTGTTCCCCATCACCAGCGACGACGACCGCCGCTATTTCGGAGCCCAGGACGAACGCGGCGACGGTCGCGGCATCCTGGACAACTCCAGAGCCGTCTCCGGGCCAACGATCGCAGGACCACCAGACGAGGTGGCTGAGCGTCTGGCGGCGGACAGGGCGACGGCCGAAGCCGACTACGTGCTGTTCGCGCTGCCCAGCCAGCTGGGCGTGGCCTACAACACACACCTGTTCGAGAACCTCGTCTCCCTGGCCCGCGCTCTGGGCTGGAAGTAACCCGAGAGTGTCGGCGCCTCGGGGCGCCGGCACTCCCCTCAGGCTAGACTTATTTCCTCATACACGGAGAAAGAGTAGCCTTGTTTAACGTATTAACGGAAAAAACCGCAGAATGACGGTCGGGCCGGCCACCAGGAGAGGGCACCGCGAGGCCCTGGTGATCGTCGTCCTCGTGGCGCTCATCCTGGTCACCCTGGTGGCGGCAATGACGACGGGAAGCTACGCCACCCCCCCCTACAGCAGCTGGCGAACATCTTCGTCGACCTGGTCACCGGTCAGGGCGTTGCGCAGGAGAACAGCCAGGCCGTCTACGTCCTCACGGTGATACGCATCCCCCGGCTGCTGCTGTCCCTGATGGCCGGGGGCGCGCTGGCAATCTCAGGGGCGGCCTACCAGGGCCTGTTGCGCAATCCGATGGTCTCTCCCGACATCCTCGGGGTCTCGTCGGGCGCCTCCACCGGGGCGATCCTCTGCCTGTTGATGGGGGCGTCCCTGTGGGTGATGCAGGGCGTGGCCTTCGCC
>CAKZJI010000446.1 GCA_936941515.1 uncultured Propionibacteriaceae bacterium | reverse complement strand
TTCCAGCCTGAAAACCCATTTTTCACAAGTGTCCACAAAACCCATAGCACTCCAGAGTGGGCGTGCAGCCTCCGCGGAGGACGGTGTGCGCCACTCCGTTAATCTCGAGGTCGATCGTGGTGCCCTGTTCAGAGAAGCGCACGTGGTGTTGTCGGCCGTTCAAGGTGAGACACCGCTCATCCGGCCCGAGCACGGCGACCTCGGCGGCGTTCTCGACACCAGAACCGTCTTCCGAGATCGCCACGTGGTACCGTCCCGGCCGCTGGTAATCGACAGCGACGCTCACGATGTGCCCTCGGTGACTGAGCATCTGAGCAGCCCCGACACCTTCTGCCTCGGTCAATGCAGGTCGCCCGCAGGCTGCGGCAGCATGAAATCTGGACAGCATGGAGGCGAAATCGGCTTCATGTGCCGCCACGCCAGCAGCGACGAGCGTGACCAGATCGATCTGGAGGGGGTGTTCGATTCGCGCTCGGTGTGGCCGGCCGGCAGGAGCCCCACCGCAGACGCACCCGGGGCGGGCCTCCGGATTGGGTGGCCGGTGTCGGCGCGATCAGCGAAGTGCCCATCATTCCTCTCCTGGCTCTGGCTCTGGGCCTGGCAATCAGTAGGTGAAGAACCCTCGCCCGCTCTTACGCCCCAGGTCACCGGCCCGCACCATCCGCCTCAGCAGGGGACAGCAGCGAAACTTGGAGTCCTGGAACTCCCGGTACAGGACATCCAGCGAGTCGACCACGGTGTCTAGCCCGATGAGGTCTGCCGTTGCCAGCGGCCCCATCGAGTGCCCGTATCCCTTGGTGAACACGGCGTCGATCTCGGCCGGGCCGGCGACGCCGTCCTGCACGAGGAAGGCGGCCTCGTTCATGAACAGGTGCGACAAGCGGTTCGACACGAAACCTGGCGCGTCATCGACGACGATCGCTTCCTTGCCGAGGGACTCGGCGAAGCGTCGCGACTCTTGGACGGTCTCTTCCGAGGTGCGGTGCCCACGAATCACCTCGATACCATTGATCAGTGGCACCGGATTCATGAAGTGCATCCCCAGCACCCGGTCCGGGGCGGGCAGTTGCTGCGCCAGCTGGGTGATGGAGATGCAGCTGGTGTTGATGGCGACGTGTGCCGTTCCGACGACGTCCGCGAGCCCGCCGTACAGGTCCTGCTTTGCCTCGATCCGCTCGCTTATATTCTCGACGATCCATTCGGCGCCGGCCACGGCGGACAGATCCGCGCGGACCTCAATGGCGTTCTTGATGGCCTCGGAGTCCCACTCCGAGGCGCCCGGCGTCGTCAGCTTGAACTGCCTGACGAGCTGTCGAATCACCGCACCCAAACCGTCCCGCACCTGCGGGTCGTTGTCGACGAGGATGACATCGTGACCGTGGGCTGCACAGGTGATGGCGACATCCTTACCCATCACCCCAGCGCCGATGATGGCTACGCGCATGGTCTTGCCTTTCTGGCCCCTGCGGGCGACAGGGGCCGGTGAGATCGCTCGGCCGGGCCGGTCGACGCGACGATTGAAGTTGTCCTGATAGGGTCAGCGGCCGCAGGCGATCGTCTGGGCCGCGTATCGGGCACCATCACGTTCGCGTGGATAACCGCACGACACCTCCTCGAAGGCGACGTCGCCTTCGCGTGCGGAGGTCGGCATGTGCAGATGGCCGTACATGATGGCCTTGAGCGGGAACCGGACGAGCCATGGCTCGGTCGCCTCGGTCCCCGCACCAGGGGGATAGGTGTTCGGACCCCATAACGCGCGCGTGTCATCGCAATACCGGGTAGTGGTTGAGCAGGATGATCGGCCGGTCCGCGGGCAACCGGCTCAGTTTCTCCTCGGTGAGACGCACCCGTTCCCGACTCCAGTCGGCCACTGACGGATACGGGTCCCGATGCAGCAGGTAGTCGTCCACGAAGACGTGCCCCACCTCCCAGGCGAGGG
>CAKZJI010000445.1 GCA_936941515.1 uncultured Propionibacteriaceae bacterium | reverse complement strand
AGGCTTGACCTCAGGGCCTCCAACCCTCCCGCCTCATAGTAGGAGCCATTGCCTGTCTCAGCGATGCACTGCAGCTGTCGTCGGCCGTTGTCGTCGGCTTCAAGCCCCACGACATCCATCTGCACCCCGGCGCCTCCCGTCGCCTCCCGGACGCTCTTGCAGGGGTCGGGGGTGCAGGTGTCCTGCCCGTCTGAGACCAGGATGATCTGCCGCTTCCCACCCTGCCCAAGATCCTTCACGGCCTCCGTCACTGCTTGCGCCATCGGCGCCGCACCGCCAGGCTGCACGGCCTCAATTGCGGAGCCCAGTTCCGGCTTGTTGAGCGCGGCAATGGGATGCGTCACCTGCGTGTCAGAGCAGGCCGCCTCTCCCGAGCCCTGGGTGGCGCCGTAGACCCTGAGGCCGACCTCGACCCCCTCGGGAATCACATCGAGACTGCTGATGAGCGCCCCCTTCGCCGCCTCAAGCCTGGTGCCGCCGGATGCGATGTCCTGCCCCATGGAGCTGGAGGCATCAAGCAGCAGCATCACCTTCGGCGCCTGATCGTCTGCGTGGGCAGGCAGCATCACCGGCCCACACACCGATGCAACCAACGGCACCAGGCACAGCATCGTCAGGCCATACGAGCGTTTCATATCCGTCTCCTCACCCATCTCAGGTGCTTGCGCACGTCCCTGGAGCGGACAGCCCCACTCCAGGCGTCGTCCTCACCCATGGTCAACGCTAACGCCATGGCAGATCATGAGACGATTCCCCCATGCCTGTTCATCATCCCGTTGACTCCCTGATTCTGGACGAATCACCCCCGCAGGCCGAGGCCATCGGCATCATCGACGCCCCAGGCCTGGTGGAGGCTGCCCAGCAGCGGAGCGGCGATGTGCGTGTCTGGTGCGATGACTACCGCGACGCCCAACTGGTCCCCTCCGGCCTGCTGGTCAGCCATCCGAGCGAGTTGCGTGGCATCACCCTGGCCTGGGGGCACCTTCCCAAGTCACTGGCAGCCCTTGACGAGCACTGCGCCAGCATCCAGGGGGCCACCGACGTCACTTTCCTGACAGGAGCCAGGATCAAACACATGAACCGCTCCATGAACCAGGTGCTCGGCCGTCATTTCGCCGCGGTGAACGCAACTCTGGGGCGCGCGAAATCGCGGGCGCTGCGCGCCTGGGGTCCGGAGCAGCGCGAGACCGAATGGCCGAAGGCACGCCGTCACGACGGCCTGGACCTGACCCTCGTCACGCACGGCGCAACCTTCAACGGCAATCGCATTGACGACGGCACCCGGCTGCTGCTGGCGCATCTGCACCTTGAGGGCGGGAAGGCCCTCGACCTGGGCAGCGGGAACGGCGTGATAGCCGCGGTTCTCGCGCGTCACGGCATGGTCACCACCGCGACGGATGTGTCCTGGTCGGCAGTGGCCTCCACCCGCGCCACCGCGCAGGCCAACGACCTTGAGTTCGACATCCGCTGGGGTGATGGGCTGACGGCCTTTGACGACCACAGCTTCGATGTGATCGTCACGAACCCGCCCTTCCACCAGGGCATGGCGAAGGAGTCCGATCCAACCCTCACGATGTTTGACGACGCAGCACGGGTGCTGCGGCCGGGAGGCCAGCTGTGGTGTGTGTTCAACTCCCACCTGCCGTGGCGGCGTGAGCTGGCGCGACGCCTCGGCCCCACCAGGCTGGTGGCACAGGATCGCCACTACATCGTCACCGTCACCACTCCACAGGAAACAAGGAGTCAACACACAGCCAATCCATAGCTTCTGGAGGTTGGCTGTGTTTCACAGGCACACACAGAACAGGAGACATCAATGACGAATCAGGATCCAACCCGCCCCACCTTCACCGCCCCAGGCCCGTCCGGTGCTCCGTTCGCCTCCCCCTCCCAGCCGACCTTCACGCAGCAGCCACGTCCCGCAGGTGTCAGCGGCGATAGCGGCGGATTCGGTGGACCGCAGCAGCCGATGCCACCGCATCCGATGCAACCGCAGGCCACTGCCACAGCACCCCAGCCGCGGCAGCCCAAAGTCCGCAGAAGGCTGGCTGGCATCGTCGCAGTCGCCATGCTGTCGGCGGGTGTCGGCGGCGGGGCAGCCCTCACCGCCAACCACTACCTCGCCTCAGGTTCCCCATCAGGCACGCCTTCTGCAACCACCACCCAGGTGGTGCAGGCCTCAGCCAACAACCCGGACTGGACCGCAACAGCCGCCGCAGTCAAGGACGCCGTCGTCGCCATCCAGGTGACAGGCCGCAACGGTTCGGGCTCCGGGTCCGGAGTCATCATCGACGACAAGGGGCACATCATCACCAACAACCACGTGGTGGCCGGCGGCGGGGGCGGTGGACTCAATGTGACCATCGGCAATCGCACCTACACCGCAGAGATCGTCGGAACCGATCCCTCCACTGACCTCGCCGTCATCAAGATCAAGAACCCACCCTCGGACCTGAAGGTCGCCAGTTGGGGCGACTCCACCAAGCTGAACGTCGGACAGCCCGTCATGGCCATCGGCAACCCCCTGGGACTGTCCGACACCGTCACCACCGGCATCATCTCCGCTCTCAACCGGCCGGTCACCACGCAGGCCGTGTCTGACAGCGTCGGCGATCAGGGCAACGGAGTCGTGGTCACCTCCGCCATCCAGACCAACGCCGCCATCAACCCCGGCAACTCAGGTGGCGCTCTGGTGGACTCCTCCGGGAACCTGATCGGCATCACGTCATCCATCGCGACCCTCACGTCGAGCACCTCTTCCGGCCAGTCCGGCAACATCGGCATCGGCTTCGCCATCCCAGCCGCTCAGGCCAAGGACGTGGCGGAGCAGCTGATCGCCAAGGGCTCAGTCGAGCATGCCCAACTCGGCATCAACGCCGCCGACGGCAACCAGGACTCCCAGCTGGGCGCAAAGGTGGAGAACGTGGCCCCGGGCTCAGCCGCCGCGAACGCAGGACTGCAGAACGGCGACCTGATCACCTCCCTCGACGGGCAGCCCGTCAAGGGATCCGAGTCCCTGGTGGCCCTCATCCGCAACAGCAAGGTCGGACAGGAGGTGACATTGGGCGTCATGCGTGGCGGCAGCACTCTCGAACTCAAAGCCACCCTTGGTGCCGCAGTAAACTGATTCTTCTCAACCCCTTTCCTTCGTGCCTCGCCCCTCCCCTTCAAGAGGAGGGGCAAGGTCGTGTCCGCCATATCGGGAATCCGCCGCCGCATGCCCGATAATCTCTGAGGCATGCGAGCCCGTGCAGTCGCCCTGAGCCCCGAGATCACCCCCTTGCCCTTCACCGCGGAGTGGGTCCCCACCTCCTTCGGCCACGCCGCCTGGGCAATGGTCGACACCGACGACCCGGAGTCACTTCGCCTGGAGATGCTCAAGGTGGGTCTCTCCGGTGGCGTCATCACGGGCCCTCTGGCCGACGCCCCCGCACACCTGGTGATGGTGGATGTGGACTCGACGCTGACCACCACCGAGGCTGTGGATCTGCTGGCGGAGCATGCAGGCACCGGAAGCCTCGTTGCACAGATCACCGAGCGGGCCATGCGCGGTGAGCTCGACTTCGCGGCCTCACTGCGGGAGCGGGTCGCGACTCTGGCCGGACTTCCGGCACGCACACTGGATGATGTCTATCCCAGGATGACGCTCTCCCCCGGAGCTCGTGAGCTGGTGACTGCCCTCCATGACGCGGGCCTGAGGGTGGGCGTCACCTCAGGGGGTTTCACTCCCCTCGTCAGCCACCTGGCGGAGGATATGGGTCTGGACTTCTTCAACGCCAACGATCTGGAGATTCGCGACGGGGCGCTCACCGGCCGCGTGACCGGAACCATCGTCGACCGCAGTCAGAAGGCCCGGGACCTCGCCCGATTCGCTGCCGAGGCCGATGTGCCACCCGAGCTGACCGTCGCGGTCGGCGACGGCGCAAACGACCTGGGGATGCTGGCCGCAGCTGGGCTCGGCGTGGCCTACTGCGCGAAACCCATCACCGCTGCTCAGGCCGATGCCGTGGTCTCCTTCCCCCGCCTGGATGCCGTGACGGCCCTTGCCCTGCGCTGAATTTCCCGCTTTGTGCGCACCTTCCCCACACTCCGGGAAACTGAACCGATACGCTTGCTGCGACGAGCAGGTAGTTCCAAGGAGGGAATAATGTCAGGTCGGATTCGCAATGAGGGTTTCCGTTCCAAGGTAATGTCAGCAGCTGATGCTGCGGCCATGGTCGAGAATGGATGGAGCATCGGCTTCTCCGGGTTCACCGGGGCCGGCTATCCCAAGGCATTCCCGGGTGCGCTCGCCGAACGCATCACAGCCGCCCACGAGGCAGGCGAGGAGTTCCGCATCGGCGTCTGGACCGGGGCCTCCACCGCCCCCGAGCTCGACGGGGCCCTGGCGGCCACGGGGGGCGTGTCCTACCGGCAGCCCTATCAGTCTGACCCGGAAATGCGGAAGGCCATCAACGCCGGGGAGTCCTACTACACCGACATCCACCTGTCGCACGTCGGCTCACAGGTCAGCCAGGGCTTCCTGGGCAAGCTGAACCTCGCCGTGATAGAGGCCACCGCCATCACAACCTACGGCGAGATCGTCCCCTCGTCGTCGGTGGGCATGAACCGCACCTACGTGGAGCACGCGGACAAGGTGATCATTGAGGTCAACGAGTGGCAGTCCGAGGGCCTCTACGGGATGCACGACATCTATTACCCCATCGGCGCGCTGCCCCCGAACCGGGTGCCGCTGCCCATCAGCACGCCCGGCGATCGCATCGGCGAGAAGGTCATGCAGGTGGATCCCGAGAAGGTGATCGCCGTCATCGTCACCGACGCGCCTGACCGCAACACCCCGTTCAAGCCCCTCGACGACGACTCCCGGGCCATCGCCGGCTACTTCCTGGATTTCCTGGGCGCAGAGGTCAAGCACGGTCGCCTGCCGAAGGATCTGCTGCCACTGCAGTCCGGTGTCGGCAACATCGCGAATGCCGTCCTCGCAGGCCTGCTGGACGGACCATTCGAGAACCTCACCTCCTACACCGAGGTGATCCAAGACGGCATGGTGGATCTGCTGGACTCCGGGAAGCTGCTGGTGGCGTCCGCGACGGCGTTCTCCCTGTCCCCCGAGGCCGCGCACAAGATGAACGACAACGCCCACGAATACACCAAGAAGATTGTCCTGCGCCCCCAGGACGTGTCCAACCATCCCGAGGCGATCCGCCGCATGGGCGTCATCGCCTGCAATGGGATGATCGAGGCCGACATCTACGGAAACGTGAACTCCACCCACATCATGGGATCGAGGATGCAGAACGGCATCGGCGGCTCCGGCGACTTCACACGCAACGGCTACTTCTCAGCTTTCGTGACGCCGTCGACGGCAAAGGGCGGGGCAATCTCTGCCATCGTCCCCATGGTCAGCCACATCGACCACACAGAGCACGACGTCGACGTCATCATCACGGAGCAGGGTCTGGCGGATCTTCGTGGCCTGGCCCCACGGCAGCGCGCCCAGGCCATCATCGAGAACTGCGCACACCCGGATTTCAGGGAGCCACTGCGCGAATACGTGAAGCTGGCCGCCACCAAGGCAAATGGGCAGCACACCCCGCACGACCTCGCCACCGCCCTCAGCTGGCACGTCCGCTTCCTGGAGACCGGCTCCATGCAGCAGGGATGAGGGATTCCACCAAGTCCGCAGACAGGTCCCCGTGATGGAAGAGATGCCCCGGCATGCGCCGGGGCATCTCTCAGTCTCAGCTTCCCAGCTGATAGGTGCGGTGGCGACGCCACCTTCCCGTGCCGGGAGGCGGACCGCTCCACAGTTCGACGGTGGTGCAGTTCTGGGAGACTGGCAGCTGGTCCAGCACCCGCCTCTCAGCGACTTGGAGTTCCTGCTGGGATGCGCGTTTTCCAATGGTGACGTGGGGAACAGCTCGTTCGGGCACGGCACCGAAAGCCGGATAGTCGGGGAATACCTCCCTGATGCGTGTGACCAGGTTGTTCAGCACCGTCGGACTGTCGGGAGACAGGTACACCGAGTC
>CAKZJI010000444.1 GCA_936941515.1 uncultured Propionibacteriaceae bacterium | reverse complement strand
CCCCCTGCCGCATGTTCTTCCTGACCAGCGCCAGCCCCGCCTCGACCAGCTCGGGTATCGGACCCGCCAGTGTCGCGCTGTCCAGCAGCCGCACCCCCGTTCCGACCTCGCCCTTCGTGGTTCCGGGAAACACCGCGAAGGTGACCGTGAGCCGGGGAAAGAACTCCTGCGGATACTCCCCCATGGCCAGGAGGCTTGCCAGGGTGGGGTGCCCATCGCGCATGACCCGGAGGCGCCTGAGCGCCACCTCATCACCCTGGGCGAAGGTCCGGGGACGGTTCCGGCGCTGCCCGTCCAGGTACACGGCGAGCGCATCGGCGTCCAGATCCTCCGGCCAGGCCCCGGGTACGGGATCCTCATCCCAGGTCGGCTGGATGTGCTCTTCGATCAGCCGGTCGACCTCGTAGTGCTGCAGCTTCACGTCCCCGTCGCCGGTCCGCAGGTAGCTGCCCTGATAGCGTCCCCTGGAGGTCACGTAGCAGGGCTTGTCTCGCGGCAGCATCTCGGGCACGGTCGCAACCACCACGACACTCTCCTCGAAGGGCACCAAGAGGATGTCGGGATGCACCACCGGCGTCACCTCCCGACAGCGGGAGACCAACGCATCCCGCTGCGCCATCGCGTCGAAACCGGGCACCGGCAGGAATCCTTCGCGCTCCGCCAAACCGATCAGAATGGTTCCACCGGAGCCGTTGGAAAAAGCGCTGAGGGCTTCCAGTATCGACTTCCCAACGGCGCTCTTCACCTCTACCTGTTGCTGGTCAGTTCCCACCAGACGAAGCCGCTCCACGAGCTCGCGCAGTTCTTTCTCATCCATGCTTCCCTCCCAGCCTCCCACTTAACTTAACACCCTGGGAAGTTATGTGGGAAGTTTCGGGAAGCCGCCCTGCCCCGATCCCACCCACCGCCCGCCATGCCGCACTTCACCCACCCTCATCGCCGCTTGCCTTCTTGTTTGTCATTCTCGCCAGCACCACAGCACAAGCGTTCGTCCACGAGGCAAGCGGATCCACAACCACCGCGATCCCCGACTTGACATGTGACCATAAAGTCACATATTTTCTCGGAGTGGACATGGACGAGGTTTTCAAAGCCTTGGCAGACCCCACGAGGCGCGCACTGCTCGACCAGTTGTTCACCGAGGGGGGCCTCACGCAGCGGGAGCTGGAACGAGACTTCGCGATGACACGATTCGGCATCGCGAAGCACCTGCGCATTCTGGAGGAAGCCGGGCTGGTGACCACGCGACGCGACGGTCGCGTCAAACGACATTTCCTCAACCCTGTTCCGATCCAACAGATCCACGCCCGCTGGATCGACAAGTACACCGCCCATCAGGCATCCGCTCTGATGGAACTGAAGCAAGAACTGGAGGACTCATGACCACCACACAGGTGCACCGCATCTTCATCAAGGCCGGCCCTGGTGCGATCTGGGATGCCATCACGAAACCCGATTTTACCCGTCACTACTTCTATGGTTCCAGGATCGAGACGACTGGGGAACCCGATTCACCGTGCGTCTATAAATCGGACGATGACACCGCCCTGGTCGACGGGGAGGTCCTGGAGTCGGATCCCGGCCACAGATTCGTAATCACCTGGCGCTCGCTCTACCACCCACCATCGGCGGACGAACCCGCCAGCCGCGTCACCTGGCTCATCGAACCCCGGGAAGGCGGCCACTGCTGCCTCACCGTGGTCCACGACCGCCTCGATGACTCCCCGAACACGGCCGAGAACGTCGGGGCCGCCTGGATGTTCGTGCTCAGCGGGCTCAAGACGGTCGTGGAGACCGGGGAAGCCTGGTGATCACAAGAAGAAGCCAGCCGACTTCGTTCACCCCGCGTCGAGGCGTTCGGCGATGAGATCCACCAGCGCCCTGGCCACGTCGTCCTTGCTGCCGGAGGCCCGGGCCACCTCACGACCCTGGGCGTCCAGAACCACGACCGCATTGGGCACGTCACCGAACCCGAGAGCAGGACCGACGGCGTTGACGGCCAGCAGGTCGGCGCCTTTCCGCCACGCCTTCGCGACCCCGTGGCTCAGGACATCGCCGTTCTCGTCGCCGGTCTCGGCCGCGAACCCGACCACGAGGGTCCGTCCGTCCTCGCCCCGGGGCGGGTCAGAGACCAGCCCGGCCAGGATGTCGGGGTTCTCCACCAGCGTGATCACGGGCGGCGGGACGATCCCCGTCTCGTCGTCATCCAGGCCGTGTTTCTTGATCTTCGCGGCCGAAACGGTGGCTGGCCGGTAATCCGCGACCGCGGCGGCCATGACGACGGCGTCGGCATCGGTACAGAGGTGCCGCACGACATCGTTGAGTTCCAGGGCCGTGTTCACCGGAATCACCTCGACGGAGGCCGGCAACCGGGCCAGGACGCCGGCATCGACGTGCGCCGCGGCCAGGGTGACGCGCGCCCCGCGGACCGCTGCGGCCCGCGCGATGGCGCAGCCCTGCCGACCGGAGGAACGGTTCCCGAGGAACCGCACCGGGTCGATCGGTTCGCGGGTGCCGCCCGCCGAGACCACCACGCGCCGACCCTCCAACCCGTTGGGCCTGCCCTCGGCATCCGAGCTCTCCAGCAGGGCCAGGGCCTCGGTGACAATCCGGTCGGGCTCGGGCAGCCTCCCAACCCCGGAGTCCTTGCCGGTCAGGCGCCCGGAGTCGGGGGTGAGCACCGTCAAACCCCGGCAGCGCAGCGTCGCGACGTTCTCCTGGGTGGCCGGGTTGAGCCACATCTGGGTGTGCATGGCGGGGGCCAGCAGCACGGGCGCGGTGGTGGTGAGGATCGTCGCGGTGAGCAGATCGTCGGCCCGTCCCGCCGCGACACGAGCCAGCAGATCCGCCGACGCGGGAGCGACCACCACGAGCTCCGCCCACTCCCCCACCGCGACATGTTCGACAGCGGCCGGGTCGTCGAAGACCCCCGACGACACCGGAGCGCCGGAGACAGCAGCCAACGCCGGAGCCCCGATGAACCGCAGCGCCGCCTCGGTGGGCACCGTCTTGACCTCGTGCCCGGCCTCCCGCAGAGCTCTGATCACAAAAGGGGCCTTGTATGCGGCGATGGAACCGGACACCCCAACGACAATGCGCCGCGGCCTGGCCGGTGTGGGCTCGGGTGTGTCTGACATGAAGCCATGATCCCACGTCCCCGGACACGGAACCGGGCTTCGACGCCTCGTCACCCGCCCAGGAGATCCGGCTCGGATGGCCTGAGAGAGGTCAATGGGTGGGCCGAGAGCCCGACAGAGCTTCCCACCCAACTTCCCACTTGGCTTACCACCCTGGGAAGTTAAGTGGGAAGTTGCGGGAAGCCGACTGCGACCCCGGCCGTCAGCGTTCCGCGGCAGGACCTAGATCACCAACGCTCGTTTGGTGGTGTGGAGCTGTCGGACGCCGAGCCTCACGGCCAGCGCGCCGGCCAGGAGCAGCGCCGCAGTGAACAGCCCCAAGCCGAGGAAGTTGACGCCCGCCAGATCGAACACCGTCGGGTAGAGCCAGTGCAGCAGCGCCGTCGAGACGAGCCCCGCGATGAGACCGAGACCGAGCGGCACCGCCAGGATGGGGCCGATCACCCCGGACAGGACTCGCCGTGCCCAGCTCTCCGGCATCCCCATCGCGGTGAGGTTCCGGGCAAGGGGACGCAGCGCCTGGACCTCGCGTTGAAGGGTCCACACCAGCAGCGGGATGGCCAGCAACGCCACACCGGTGAAACCGATGGTCAGCCACAACGGGGCATCGGCGCCGGTTGCCGGTCGGTGCACGTTGACCAGCACGTCGCCGTGTCCCGAGGCGACGGGCCACTTCCCCATACCGGCTTCCTGCTCCGGGGGCATGCCGACGTATACCCGGTAGACACCGGCCTTTCCCTCAGCGACCGGCACGGTACTTTTCAACCCGAAGGCGTAGCCGGTGTTCAGCCGCCTCTCGGGGCTGGGTTTGAACCCGACGACGCGGGCCCGGAGGGTCTGCGACGGGTCGGTGAAATCCGTCAGGACGATGTCCTCGTCGGCCCCGCCCAGCTTGAGCAGGCCTCCGGAGGTCAGCACGGCCGCCTGTTCCGGGGTCAGTCCCAGGACGGCGGTGGCCTCCTCCACCGAATCGAACACCTGGACCGCGCCTTCCCCGTCGATCCCGTAGGAGGTGTCGTGGAGAGTGGCGGCCGGACGAACGGCGTTGTCCCGCTCGAACTGCGCGATCACATCCTCCGGGATCCGTTCCCCCGCGGGATCGGTGATCTGCAGCAGGACCGTGCCCGGCGGGAGTTGCGGGGCCAGCAGCAGAATCTGCGCACTCATGGATGCGGAGATGTTGATGAACACGCTCAGCACCAGCCCGATCAGGAGGGTCGCCACCCCGCTGACCCCGGCCCACCGGGCCCCGTCCTCGCGGAGCAGCCGGGCGGCGAGGTCTTTCGGCGACGCAACTTTGCGTCCCAGGGCACCGCTGACCCGGGCGACCATGCCCGGGGCCAGGGCCACCGTGCCCAGAACGGTGAAGATCACACCCAGGCTCATGGGCCACAGTTTTCCCGCGGAGGTTACCAGCGACCAGATGGCGAATCCCCACAGCCCCAGCGCCGCCCAACCCAGCGCACCGGACATGGTGGCGGACAGCGGACGCGGAGCGCGTTCCGCGAGCCGGGCACGCACACGCTGGGAGGCGTTGAGCACCAGGAAACCGAGCAGCGCCCCGCCGGCGGTCAGCAACGCCACCTGAACCAGCCAGGCAAGCGAGAACTCCCACGGCCCGAGCGGCAGGCCGCTGTTCGCCTGCTGGAGCAGGGGACGCAATGCCAGGGTCGCGAGCATCCCGAGCGCACAGGCGAAGGCTGAGACGACGAACGTCCCGCCGAGCAGAGCGGCCAGGGCGGCCCGGAGCATCACGCCGGGGCGGATGCCGGAGCGGACCAGGACCTGCTGGATTCCCCGGATCCACCGCGCCAGCATCCCCGAGAAGACGAAGGGAATGCCCACGAGCAGGGCGAAGACCAGCGAGTAGCCTCCCAGGAAACGTTGCGCGGAGACCTGTTGCTTCTCCAGCAGGTCGGTGCGAAGCATGATGGAGGCCTCGTGGCCCGTACCGGTCTCCGTCTTCAACCTGATCAGTTCATCGCGCGGGCCTTCGAGGTAGTAGCTGGCGCTGAGGGCCTCGTTGCTGTTCCCCTTTCCGGCGCGCTCCCGCCAAGTACCGGGGGCGCAGGCCAGCCGGTTGCCACTGAGGGAGTAGATCTCGCGGAACTTTCCGACGACGTTGACGGACCATTGCTGATGGGTGGAGGACCACTGCCCCACGGCGTCACCGCTAGCCACGCATTCGCCGGGACGCGTCGGCCACATCCCGGACACCAGTTCATACCGGCCCCGGCTGGCGACAGAAGGCAGCGGCAGTTCGGTGTAGTCGAATCTGTGGGCCTCACCGTTCTGGACGAGGTCCGCCTGTCCCGAGTACTCGACCGTAACCGTGGTCACGGTGGAGGTGGCGAGCAGGGCCGGGGGCTCGGGGTAGGTTCCGACCTCCACCTGCCCCTCCTGCCACGTCTCCAGCACACCATCCGCCGAGCCGAGCAGCTTTTCAGCGGTCTGTTCGGGGCTGAGGGTGAGGGAGTCCAGGCTGCACCTGAAGATCCCGGCACCCAAACCGACGACGCACACCGCCGCGAGAAGTCCCCGGAACACCCGCGACCGGAGCAGCAGCGGTATCAGGTGTTTCATGACAGCCGGCCATCCACAATCTCTAGTACACGATCGGCGTATCTCTCTGCGAGGGGGTCGTGGGTGGCGATGAGACACGCCACCCCGGCCCGCCGGGTGAGCTCCCTGATCTGCCCGAACAGAGCTGTCGAGGTCCCGCTGTCAAGCGCCCCCGTCGGCTCGTCGCAGAGCATGACCGGCCGCTGCCCCGCCAAGGCACGAGCCACCCCCACCCGTTGCCGCTGTCCGCCTGACATGGCATCCGGCATCCGGTTCCACAACTCCCCGATACCGACGAAGTCAAGCAGCCGCCGAGATTCCGCCTCGGC
>CAKZJI010000443.1 GCA_936941515.1 uncultured Propionibacteriaceae bacterium | reverse complement strand
AGACCGGGCTCAAGCAGATCACCGCCCCGTTGCGGGTGGCCGACATGGGGTGCGTCGTCAACGGCCCCGGCGAGGCCCGCGAGGCCGATCTCGGCTGCGCCTCCGGCAATGGCAAGGGGCAGATCTTCGTGCGCGGCAAGGTCGTCGAGACAAGCCCGAAGGCCGGCACAGAGGTGGAGAAGGACTCAAAGGTCACGCTGTCTGTGGGGTCGGGGCCGAACACCTTGAAGGTTCCCGATGTGACGGGCATGACCTTCGACAAGGCGAAGCAGACCTTGACCACCGCCGGTTTCACCGGGGAGATCACGGAGCAGGAGGCCAAGCCCGCTGAGGAGCCCTCCGACGCCAAGAAGGGCAACGTGATCTCCAGCAAGCCCGAGGCGAACACCAACGTCGCCGCTGACCAGGCGATCGTGCTCACCATCGCCACCGGTAAGTCCGAGGTGCCGGACCTGACCGGCAAGACCTCGGATGAGGCCCAGCGGCTGGCTAAGGAACGCGGCTTCGAGGTCAAGGTGACAGAGCAGGAGCAGAAGGATTCCAGTCAGCAGGTCGGGCGGGTTTTCGCTCAGGATCCGAAGGCGGGCAGCGCGCTCAGCCGGGGCTCCAGCATCACGATCACCGTGGTCACTGCCGCCAAGACAGCGGTGGTGCCTGACATGAACGGCATGACCGAGGCCCAGGCGCGGGAGGCCTTCAAGAAGGCTGGCTTCACGGCGTCGCTGACCGTCAACAGGCTCCAGACCAACAGCCACCAGGTGGATCGGGTCTACCAGCAGGACCACGCCGCAGGAGAGGAGCTGGACAAGGGGGAGACCGTGACGGTGGACATTGCCATCAATCCTCCGGCGCAGCCTTCCCCCTCCCCGTCGGCAAGCTCACCGCAGCCACCGTCGCCCTCGCCGACACCCACCCGCTGAGAGCGGTGGCTGATCGTGGGCTGAGCCTTGCGGCTCAGCCCACAGTCTGTTTCTTGACCTGGACGCTCATGAGCGGATGCAGGTCAGCGGCACGTGCCGGGGCGTCGGCGTCGCCGCAGCTGGTCAGCCAGTTCGCGAGCATCTGATATCCGCCCTCGGTAAGCACCGACTCGGGGTGGAACTGCACGGCCTCCATCGGCCAGTCGCGGTGGCGGACGGCCATGATGACACCGGAGTCGGTGCGGGCGGTAACCAGCAGGGCCTCTGGGATGGTGTCCTCAACGGCTGCCAGAGAGTGGTAGCGGGTGGTGCGCAGCGGCGACGGCAGGCCTGCGAAGATGCCTTCGCCGTCGTGGTTCACGGGTGACACCTTGCCGTGCAGAAGCTCGGTGGCGCGGCCGACCACTCCGCCGAGCGCCACCACCATCGCCTGCAGGCCCAGGCACACCCCGAACAGGGGCTTTCTCCCGCCGAGCTGCCTGACCACGTCGACGCACACGCCAGCGCGTTCCGGGGTGCCGGGGCCGGGTGACAGCAGCACCCCGTCGAAGGGCTCGTCCCAGCCTGGCTGGGCGAACCTGGGGTCGTCGTTGCGCCAGACGTCCACATCGGCCCCGATCTGGGCCAGGTAGGACACCAGGTTGTAGACGAAGGAGTCGTAGTTGTCGATGACGAGGATGCGTGCCACGGGCGTCATTCTGTCACGTCTGACAGGCGGAGAGGACTGCCTGCCACGGCACTCATCTCTTTCTGTCTATTGCCTAGTCAGACCGCAATTGCCCGACGCCTTCCCGTCTCATGCGCGATAGCGGCAGCTGGGGGAAGGTCTTGGAACTTCCGGTGATGCCCTACACATCGGCATGATTTTCGCTTAAGGTGAGCGGAAATGTTTCATTCCGTACAGGAGAGCTGAGGAGAACGATGAGGTTCACAACCAGGGCAGTCGCCCTCGTGGCGGCCGTCGCTCTGACCGGCCCAGGGCTGGCGGCGTGTTCGTCAGGCACGGGGACGCAGACGACGCTGACATGGTTCATCAACCCCGACGGCGGCGGCTCATCGCCGACGGGCGGCGGGCAGACGCAGCTGGCGGCCGAATGCTCCCAGGCCTCTGGGGGTGAATACACCATCAGGGTCGAGCAGTTGCCGAATGAGGCATCCGACCAGAGGCAGCAGCTCATCCGCCGTCTCGCAGCCCACGACAGCGGCGTTGACATCATGAGCCTGGATCCAGTCGTCGTTCCCGAATTCGCGGAGGCCGGCTATCTCGTCGACGTCCCGGAGCAGCACAGACAGGATTTCACCGCAGATCGGGTTCAGGGCTCACTCGACGCCTCACAGTGGAAGGGGAAGCTGGTCGCGGCGCCATTTTGGGCCAACACCCAGCTGCTGTGGTATCGCAAGTCCGTGGCGCAACAGGCCGGACTTGACATGACCAGGCCAGTCACCTTCGACATGCTCATTGATGCCTCCAAGGCGACGGGCAGGGACATCGCGGTGCAGGGCAAGCGATACGAGGGCTACACGGTCTTCGTCAATGCCCTGATCGCCGGTGCCGGTGGCTCCATCGTCGAGAACGAGGGCGCCGCGGCCGCCGACACCCAGCTGGGACTCGACACCCCGGCTGGGCAGCGGGCCGCGCAGCTCATCCACGACCTCGCCCACTCCGGGGTCGTCGGGCCTGCGATGTCGTCGATGAACGAGACCACCTCGCTGAACATGTTCCAGGACGACGCCAGCTCCGGGTTCATGCTGAACTGGCCCTACGTTTACGCGGCTATGAAGGAGAACGGGGTTCCCTTCATGGATGACATCGCGTGGACGACCTATCCGCGCGTGGACGCGGACAAGGAGTCGGCTCCCCCGTTCGGGGGGATTGAGCTCGGGGTGAACTCGGCCTCCCAGAAGCAGGAGCTGGCGTGGAAGGCGATCCAGTGCATCACGAGCGAGCAGCATCAGAAGACTTACATGCTGGGCACCGGCAACCCGGCCTCACGGTCGGCGGTCTTCGACGATCCCGAGGTGCGTGAGCAGTTCCCGATGGCCGATGCCATCCGAACCTCCCTCGACGCCGCGGTGCAGCGTCCCCGGACCGCCTACTACGGGGATCTGTCGACGGCGATCCAGCGCACCTGGTCACCGCCTGACGCGGTGAACCCGGCGACAACGCCCCGCGAGTCCACTGAGCTGATCCTGAAGGTTCTGCGGGGGGAGGCCCTGCTATGAGCACCACCACAACCAGTCCCGGCGGGGCGCGCCTGTCGGACCGAGCCAGGGATGAGCGCCGACTCGGCTGGAAGCTGGCGGGACCAGCCTTCGTGATCATGGTCCTGGTGACCTTCTACCCGATCCTCCAGGCCGTCTACACCTCACTGTTCAAGTACCGGCTGACCGATCCTGAGAGCAGGGAGTTCGTGTTCCTGGAGAACTACCTGATCGTCTTGCGAGACCCATTGTGGTGGCAGGCCTTCGGCACCACGGCCCTCATCACCGTGGTGACGGTGGTGGTCGAGCTCTTCCTCGGGTTCCTGATTGCCCTGGCCATGGCCAAGGTCATCTACGGCCGCGGACTGCTGCGCACCATCGTGCTGATCCCGTATTCGATCATCACTGTGGTCTCGGCGTTCTCCTGGTTCTATGCCTTTGCCACCGACACCGGCTTCGTTGATCCGCTGCTGCACAACCTGACCTTCGGGGTTTTCCCGAAGAATTTCGACTGGTATGGCGGGTTCTGGTCGTCCATGGTCCCGATCTGCGTCTCCGAGATCTGGAAGACGACGCCGTTCATGTCACTG
>CAKZJI010000442.1 GCA_936941515.1 uncultured Propionibacteriaceae bacterium | reverse complement strand
GGATGAGGGCTATCACGCCGGAATGACCGTTCCTGGGGCCTTCGACTCTCTGATCGCGAAGGTGATCGTCACCGGGGCGACCCGGACGCAGGCGCTCGCGCGGGCGCGGCGGGCACTCGCCGAGTTGCAGGTCGAGGGGATGCCCACCGTGACGCCCTTCCACCAGATGGTGCTGGAGGATCCGGCATTTGTCGCGGCCCATGAGGACTTCACGGTGCACACCCGCTGGATTGAGACAGAGTTCGAGGGTGAGATTCCCGCCTACACCGGGGTGTTGGGTGAGGCTGAGGATCTGGGGGCGCCTGAGGTGATAGCGGTCGAGGTCAATGGACGGCGGATGGAGGTGAGACTGCCAGCCAGCTTCGGCTCCCGCACCGTCCCGAGCAAGACGCCGAGGAAGCCGACGAAGCGGGACCGTGGAGGGGCTCGTGTGAAGGCTCCCTCCGGCAACGGGCTGGTCTGCCCCATGCAGGGCACCGTGGTGAAGGTCGCAGTGGACGAGGGTGAGGTGGTTCAGGAGGGCCAGGTTGTTGCGGTGATAGAGGCCATGAAGATGGAGCAGCCCATCCACGCCCACCGCCCCGGGCAGATCACGAAGCTAGGCATTGAGGCTGGAGCGGCCGTCGGCTCCGGCGATGTGCTGTGCGAGATCGTCGATCCGGAGTGAGCAGGCCAGTCACTGAGCTGACGGGAGGCTGAGCCGCTGGTCCATGTCCAGTGCGGGAAGCGCAGCAGATGGGATATTGACGATCTGCGCCGGAACACCCGCGACGGTGGTGCGTGGGGGCACATCCTTGAGCACGACAGAACCCGCTCCGATCTTGGCGCCCTCACCGACCCTGATGTTACCCAGAACCTTGGCGCCGGCACCGATCATGACGCCGCGTCCGATCTTGGGATGCCGGTCGCCGCCGACCTTGCCTGACCCGCCGAGCGTGACCTCGTGAAGCATGGAGAAGTCGTCCTCCACGACAGCGGTCTCACCGATCACGACGCTGGTGGCGTGATCGAACATGATGCCCTTGCCGATCCGGGCGGCAGGATGGATATCGACTGCGAAGACCTCCGAGATGCGTGACTGCAGGTAGAGGGCCAGGGCGTGGCGGTCGCGTTCCCAATAGGAATGCGCAACCCGGTAGGCCTGGATGGAGTGGAATCCCTTGAAGTACAGCAGCGGGCTGGAGTACCCAGGGGCTGCTGGATCGCGATACACCACAGCCTGCAGGTCTGCACGGATGGCATTCTGGATGCTTTCCTCCTCCCGCAGAACATCGAGGATGATGTCGCGGAGGCTGAGCGCAGGCAGGGTCGCGTTGTCGAGTTTCGCCGCCAGAATGTAGGCGAGTGCCGTCTCCAGGTTGGGTTGACTGAGCACCACGTGGGATAGGAATCCTGCCAGCAGAGGCTCGTTCGCGGCGGCCTGGGAGCATTCCTCCCGAATGGCCTCCCAGATTAGGTGATCAGCGACGATGCGGGCGGGGTCCATGGCTTCTCCAGATCGTTTGGCGACTGCTTGCCTGAGGGAACGCTTCAACTGCCCTCTTGTATTCCCAGACCACTTGGCGACCCCATCCAGGACGGTTCTCCGGCCCGGGTAGGCTCATTCCATGACTATGCAGTTGCGTGACGCCCAACGCGACGAGTTCTGCAGGGTGCTGACGATGGTGCAGCCCGATTCCCCGACGCTGTGCGCTGGATGGACGGCTTTCGACCTGGCGGCACATGTGTGGCTCCTCAATCATGGCCCCCTGTCCTGGCCCGGCCTGTTCCTGCCGCCATTCGCATGGCTCACCACACGGGAGCTGAGCCGGGTGAAAGAGCGTTTCTCTTATGCCGGGCTCATTGAGGAGATCCGCACCGGGCCGGCATCACTCAGATGCATGCCCACCGATTCCCGAGAGGATTACCGCCACGCCCTGGGCGAGTATTTCATCCACACCGAGGATGTGCGCCGCCCGAATCGAATGCCGAGACAGGACATCTCCACCGACCTGGCAGAGACTCTGTGGAAACGCCTCAGGGTTGCGGCCCGGCTGTTGCATCCACTGGCTTCCTGGGAGTTCCAGACCCCACAGGGCGGCCGCGGCCGGATCGGTCGGCGCACCCCCTCGAAACGCATCACGGGCGAGCCCGCTGAGCTGCTGTTGTGGGTCTACGGACGCACCGACACGGCACGGGTGTCGGTGGTCTCGCTGTAGCCCGTCAGCTCAGGGGAACCAGGAAGAAGGTCTTCCCGCCGTCGTCTGAGACGGTGGAGACCTGCCGAATCTGCTTCCCCTCCCGGG
>CAKZJI010000441.1 GCA_936941515.1 uncultured Propionibacteriaceae bacterium | reverse complement strand
GCGATGGCCCCCAGCAGCCCTCCCAGCGCTGGCCCGGCCATGTTGCCCAGGAGGAAGCCGCCCTGGCTGAGTCCTGAGGCCCGCCCACGGAGCTGCTGCGGAGTGGTCGTGATCAGCAGGTTGAACGCAGAGATGGTGAACAACGCGGATCCGATGCCCCCCAGAGCCCTGACTGAGATCATCCACCACAGGTTCGGCGACAGGGCGATGCCGAAAGATGTGACGGCGACGATGAGGGTTCCGAGCGTGATGGCGTTGCGCTCACCGATCACCTGGCCTATGCGGGATGCGAAGGGGCTGAAGAGCAACCGCATGAGAGCGAAGGTTGATACCACGAGCCCCAGCTGAAAGGTGTCAGCCCCGAATGTCCGGGCGAACGGTCCCAGAACCGGGATCACGACGCCGAAGCCAATGGCGACCAGAAAGTTCGTCACAGCCAGCACCCAGGCTGTCCTGGGCAGAGCTGTGCCATGAGTCCTGGACCTGGATCGCATGCGCACCTCCCTGAGTCATCAAGTAGCCAACGTGACAGCGTACTCGCGTACCATAGGTCCGGCTCTCGCCCCGAACAGCTGAGATTGAAGGACCCGAAGTGACCGAGAAGAAGCCCCGCTCCCGCGCTAAGAAATGGATCATCGGTGGGGGGATTGGACTGGCCCTGGCGCTGGGAGCCTACACCGCAGCTTATTTCATCGTGGGCAACAACGTTCCAGCCAACGCCTCTGTTGAGGGAGTCTCCATCGGGGGCATGAGCCCTGAGGCTGCTCAGACCAAGCTGGAGCAGACCTTCGCCCAGCGATACGCCGCCCCGTTCACCGTCGTCGACGAGGCTGGGCACCACATCACCCTGAACCCGTTGGACAGCGGGCTCAGCGTTGACTATCAGCGCACCGTCGTGGAGGCGGGAGGTGGGGCAAGCCCCAGCCCAACCGATCTCTTCAGGCGGTTGTTCGGCGGAGGGGACACGAAGCTCGCGACATCGATTGACAACGCAGCGCTGAGCGCGGCGCTTGAGTCCCAGGCCGGGGCTTTCACCGTAGAGGGCAGTGATGCGACACTGGCGTTCGATGAGGGCAAGATCGCACGCACCGAAGGGGTTGATGCAACGACACTGGATGTTGAGGCGACGACGCAGGCTGTGACTCAGGCCATGCAGGAGGGACAGAACGAGGCCACAGCCGTCTTGAGGGTCCAGCCGCCTGAAGTCACCTCAGCGATGGTGGACGAGGCAGTCAACACCTTTGCCACCCCAGCGCTCTCAGCCCCGGTCAAGGTCACGGTGGGGAAGGCCACATTGGACATCACCCCCGAGCAGATCGCCTCCGTCACCACCTTCGCGTCAGAGGGGGGAAAGCTGGTGCCGCACATCGACGCTGAGCAGCTGCTGAACGTGACGGCAGGGGAACGGAAAAAGCTCGGCCTGACCACCGGCAAGAATGCCTCCTACACCATGGTCAATGGCGCAATCCAGGTGGTGCCCTCTGAGGAGGGGCAGCAGATTGATCCCGAGGGGCTGGCCAACGGAGTGTTGGAGGCCGCCACCAAGAGCGGTGCGGAACGGGCCTTCAGCGTGGAGGTGGTGACGGGGCCGGCCGA
>CAKZJI010000440.1 GCA_936941515.1 uncultured Propionibacteriaceae bacterium | reverse complement strand
ATGCCTGACTGGATCGGGCATCCCGCCGCCAAGCCTTGAGGCTGGACCCCCGATCACGTCGGGGGTGACGGGCGGTTTCGTTCCCTCGCCATGCCTACCATTGGAACCGCACGCCGGCGGTGACGCCGTAGCCTTCGTAATCCCCGACCAGGGCCTGGGCTTCCAGCTGTCCGGCCACGCGGCCGCTGGGGCTGGCCAGTTCAAGGCCGGCGTTGACTTCGGTCCAGCCGCCGTCAAAGTCGTCCTGAACCACGAGGTCGGGGCCGGCGTTGGCGAGGGTGACGGTGGTCTTGTCCTTCAGCGACTGCCAGTAGCGCAGGCTGCCGGTGGCGCGCAGATTCAAGCGCGCGCCGGACCGGGTGAACGCGGCACGACCGCCGACGGTGGCACGCAGGCTGTCGGCGTGGTCGCCGAAGAACTGATTCGTGGCCGCGCCATCGTCATAACTCCGGAAGCTGACTTCTCCGATTTCAGCTCGGACCCATGACCACCCCAAAAGGGGCTCAATCCGCACTCGGTCCCCAATATCGAAGTTCACGCCCAGCTCAGAACGCAGATGCACCATCTGCGTGCTGGCAGCTCCTATCTGACGTCGGTAGGCAGATGACCGGGAAATCTCCCCATATCCTGCCAGCTTGCTTCCCCTACTATTCAGCACCAGAGTAGGGTCGCTCAAGTCCATTTCCATCCATTGAACTTGCAATAAATTCTCAAAAACTAGTAGGTCCCCACTATATCGAGACAAAAGACCGGTACTGACACCACCAAATTCGGCCTGGATACCACTAGCATCAAAACTGACAGAGGCTTCGACATAACTAAGAGATCCACCCGTTGTCCACCGACCATAGTCCCATGCCCTGCCAGCAGTGAGTGCTGTAGTAGAGATGTCATAACTGCTATCAACTGGCACTTTTACGTTGTAGGCACTGAGGGTTCGTGATCGAGTCCGATCTTGTCTAGTTGTTGTTAGGTGTATCCACGTATCGGAGGTCTTTTCCGACGATGATCCTGCCGCCCCAAACTCATCGGCCGAGGTAGCACGACCCACCGCCTGCAGTGACTGAGCTACATGAGGCAGCGCCAAAGCACGCTTTCCAGGCAGCGACACCAATTTGTGCTGTTGTTTATCACCATCGTAAACCAGTGGAAAACTGAAAAACCCCTGTTGGAGCGTCCCGGTGTCCACATCGAAATGCTGGGACTGCGGTGACAGCACAAAGTGTTCGGCAGCCGACTCTCCGCCTTTAACATCAACAAGAGCAATCCCCGCATCCCCAAGATTCGCGGCGAGGTTACCAGGCAGCTCATCATGTATCACCAGCTCCGTAACACCCGATGTTCGCCCTTCTGTCAGATTCAAACAATCTGCTCCGACGAGTGCTGGAGTCACCCCAGATTCCTTTCCTCTACTAGGCAGTACTGCTGGGCGTAGGGCCTTGTCACGATCTGAACATCCGAGCTGCGCAACACCGAAGCTGAATACCGCATCAATATGAATACGGCTTCCGGCTCCACCCATGAAGTGAGCCCCGGGGAGGGCCAGACTGGTGCTAGCTATAGTGTCGGTCAATGGAAGGTCACGCCCCTGCGCCTGCGGCCCAGTCCGAAACGAAGGGGCCACTAGCGTGGCGCCAAGAACAATATCACCGTAATTTTCAAAGCGCTGAAGATTATCTAGCGTAATGTCGTGCGCATGCGCCTGCCCCGTCCCTCTCTGGTTAGCCTGCGTCGGAACATCTGGCACTCGCGCATCGCCAGCGAGAAAATATCCTCGATTAACGACAGCATTTTCACCCGCTCCGAAATCGACCGAGCGAATATGCAAATCAGCACTATTCCTGATCGCGCCAAAAGTCAGAATAGCGCCAGAGTCGATTACGATTCGATCGTTTCCCCCTCCCAGCACTGCATCCCCCAAATGCAGACCACCTGGAGCCGAAGGATCAGGCGTTGCGGCTCGCACCAGAACGGTGAGGTTGCCATTGCTCCCACTGAAGTCCAGACTACGCCGCAGGTGTCGTTCAACAACAAGCTCTATGGCACCATCGCCTTCCCCCCTCATCGGCGTGACGGGAAAAGCAAGGTTTTCATCGTCAGCAACCATCGAACTAGTGATTCTCAGCCTTGTTACGCCACCCTCTGGAGAGTGTAAAGAGAACACTCCGTTCATCTGAGCCACGCTGAACCCATCAGTTGTGCAGTTCGTCTCGGCTCCAGGTGCAGCGCCGATCCCACAATCGAGTTGCGCACTTGCAGTCGACACCGCGACAAGGAAAATGCTGGCGCCGAGAACGGCATGCGGAGTTCTTAGGGCATCCATAGATAATCTCCCAATCAGAAGCGCTTGGTGATCGACACGCCCACCAGGCGCGGATCCAGCGTGAAGATGTT
>CAKZJI010000439.1 GCA_936941515.1 uncultured Propionibacteriaceae bacterium | reverse complement strand
CCGCAGGAGGGGGCTGACACCGGCGGGGCGCCCTGGCCCGGGCGCACCTTAAGCGGCACCGGCTTCGACGACGTCTACGACAACTACTACCCGCAGGCCGCCAGCCAGTGGGACGCGCTCTCGCACGTGGCCTACCGGCCCGGCGTCTTCTACGGGGGCGTCTCGGCCGACGAGATCGCGCGCGACGGGCGGAACGGCATCGAGCTCTGGGCGCGGCGCGGGATCGCCGGCCGGGGCGTGCTCCTCGACGTCGAGCGCGCGCTGGCTGTCGCCGGCCGACCGCTGGACCCGGGCAGCAGCACCGCCCTGACCGTCGAGGAGGCGCTGAACTTTCTCGGCCTGAACGATCCCGACGCCAAGCTGTCTGCCGCTCGCACCACCCCCATTGGTCGTGAGGGCTTGGCGTTGACGGTCCTCGTCCCGAGGAACGTCACGATTGATGTCGCGGGAACCCCCGTCGAGGTGAAGGCAGCTGGCACCGTCGGCGATGCGCTGACAGCCGCTCAGGTGACCCCGGACGAGGATGATGTCGTCACCCCGGCCGCTGACACCTCCCTCACCGACGGGTTGGCCATCACCTACACCAACGTCGAGCAGAAGACTGAGACCAAGGACGTTCCCATCCCCTTCGAGAAGGAGGAGAAGGAGAGCGCCGATCTCGCCAAGGGCAAGACCAAGGTTGACACCGAGGGTGTGGACGGTGTCAAGACGGAAACCCACCTGGAGGTCTACCACAATGGCGCGCTGGTCAGCAGTGAACTGCAATCTGAGGAGGTCACCAAGGAGCCTGTCAAGCAGGTGACTTTGGTGGGCACCAAGGAAGAGAAGAAGAAGGAGACGAGCACCAAGAAGGAGGAATCCAGCTCGAATCCCTCGAATCCAGGGGAGGACGGATCTGGGTCTGCACCTACTCCTGCCAATGGATCCTCATGCCAGGCTTCGTACTATTGGCAGGGACAGAAGACGGCGAATGGTGAGCAGTTCAATCCCAGCGATCTCACCGCTGCTCACAAATCCCTTCCCTTCAACAGCCGTGTCAAGGTGACAAACCCGAACAATGGGAAGACCGTGGTCGTCCGCATCAATGACCGTGGCCCGTACGTGTCAGGTCGCTGCCTCGACCTGTCCAAGGCGGCCATGGAGACGATCGGAGGCACCTCCTCGGGTGTGCTCACGGTGAACTACGAGGTCCTGTAAACCAACAAGACTTCTGCTCTCAACCTCCTCCACGCTGGCCCCTGTGCGACCTGCCTGTCGCACAGGGGCCAGCACTGTGCCCTCGGCTTGCCCCGCGACGTCGGGAGAGATCCGTGGCCGGGGATCAGGCGGCGTCGGAGTCGTCGACGACGGGCAGCCGATTCGCGACCAGGTGATAGAGGCGCAGCATCTCCTCAGCCTGAGACTCGACCGTCCACTGACCGGCCAGACGACGTGACGTCTCAGCTGCGCGGGTCCGCCACAGGGGGATCTCCAGCAGATTCATGACCTTCAAGATGCTGGCAGCCAGCGACGCGGGCGTCGGCCGCGCCAGCTCCGCGTTCACCCCAGGCTCCAGCACCAGCCTGAGCCCCGGATCCACCGACACGATCGGCAGCCCAGCCAACGCGGCCTCATGCAGCACGAGCGCCTGGGTGTCGGTCTGGCTGGGAAAGACGAACAGGTCCGCCATCTCGTAGAACGCACCCAGCGACTCGCGCTTCTGCTCCCCGGGCAGGATGATGTAGCCGCGTTTGCGCCCCGCGTCCAACACCTTCGCAATCCGCGAGTACCGCTGCCAGTCACCCACCACCATCAGCCGGGCGTCGGGACGCTGCGCCACCACCAGCTCGAAGGCCTCACAGAGCAAGCCCAGCCCCTTCTCCGGGGCGATGCGACCCGCGTACAGCGCCAGAGGGCCACCCTCGTAGCGCATCGGCGGTGGTCCGGAGGGCAGCCGATCCACGCCATTCGGCACCACCAGCAGATTCGCCTCCGGAGCCAGCTCACGGCACCGCTCCGCAGTCTTCGGAGACGGTGTGGTCACCAGATCCGCCGAGTCCAGCATCTTCTTACACAAGCCCAGGAGCGTCGCAGCCGAGCGCCCCCGATTCTGGAAGCGGACGGCAGCCTCCCGCAGATCACTGGAGCTCAGGACCTCCCCGTGGGTGAGACGGGCGAACGCCTCCACCACTCCGCGCAGCAGCGGTAGCACCGCTGCGTAGTGGTCGGCGTAGGCGTCAAAGTCTGTGTGCCAGGTCATCAACATCGGTTTACCCAACCGCTTGGCAGCCCACACCCCGAGCACCCCGATGGTGCCCAGCCCATGGACGTGGATGACGTCCGGGTCGAGAGCCCGCAGCTTCTCGATGGTCCGCTCGAAATGACTGCCGCTGGCCACGCGCGTCGGCATGTTTGGGACGCGCACCGACGGCAGGCGCACCTCAGTGCGTCCCGCCCGGCCGAGGTGAGGGTTGGGTCCCTTTGCCTTCGGCGCCACCACGATGACCTCGTGCCCGGCATCAAGCAGATTGCCCTCCAGCTGCTGCACCGCGAACATCAGGCCGTTGCTGCCGGGCCCGTAGTTGTCGATGAACTGCGCAACCCGCAGCCGCTGCTTTGCGTGTCCAGGTCCAACAGTCACGGCAGACACTGTAGCCGAAGAGGAAACGACCCGGTGAAAGCCCGCAGAACTCCTACCCTAGATGGAAGGACCGGGAACATGCCGCGATGACGGAAGGGCCGCGGCTGATCACCACCACGGCCCGCCCCTCCGACGCCCGCCACAGATCGGCCATCAGAGCATCGGCCGTGGCCCTGTCGAGATGCTCCGTCGGCTCATCCAGGATCCACAGGTCACGTTCCGCCACCAGCAGCCATATCTTCATCAAGCTCGTGCCTTCGCTATTTGAGTACTGGGTAGCATGTGTGGCGTAGCGCCGGAGACTTTCTGGAAAATAGTCGTCTTGGAGTGAAAGAGGCGGCTAAATTACCTTTGGCTTGAGGACCAGAGTAGGTCCTCCCAGGAAAACAAGGAGATAAAGATGAAGAAGTCTCTCCGAAGCGTCGTTGTCGCTGTCGTGGCCCGCGCGGTAGAGGCTGTCCCGGACCAGGCGGCCCTGGATCTGTATGCCGAGTCAGACTACAGGGATCATCTCGACTCATTCTCGAACCCGATGAGAAGCCACCGCAACATGTCGAGGAATGCCAACGACACTCTGAGCTCCTACTGGTTTGCCTTTGGGGACGACAACAAAGTGTCATCCTTCCAGCTGGGGCGTGGCTGCTGATGCAGGTTCCCGTCAGGGCCGCTGGGGTGGAGTTCACCTACTCCACCCCAGCGGGTGCGGTGAGGGCTCTCGACGGTGTGAACCTGGAGGTGGCGGCAGGTGAGATGGTCAGCCTGTACGGGGCCAGCGGCTCCGGAAAGTCGACGCTGTTGTCGGTGATCGGTGGACTTGAGGTGCCTGGTTCCGGGTCCGTGCAGGTGATGGGGCGTGAGATCGTT
>CAKZJI010000438.1 GCA_936941515.1 uncultured Propionibacteriaceae bacterium | reverse complement strand
ATTGGGAACGCGTAGACACTGGTGGGCATGCATGCCGACGGGCTGCGGTTGGCGGACGTGCTGGCGAAGCATGCGCCTACGCCGACGCTCGCCCCACCGCAGACCAGGGATGACATACCGGCCAGCACCCCAGAGTCGAAGGCGCTGAGCAGGCGTTTGAAACAGCTGGGGTTCCGGTTCGTCGGCCCGGTCACGATGTACGCCACCATGCAGGCAATCGGCCTGGTGAATGACCATCTGGCCAGTTGCTGGGTGAGACGGGGTGATGCGGACGGGCCCAGCGGTTGACCCTGTTGGGGTTGGGTTCAGTGATGCGAGAGACTGGGTTCCATGTCCATCCCCCCCAGCGCCCGCGCCGCCCGTCACCCACGGGTGCGCCTCTCCTTCGCCGAGCGGCGGGAGCAGCTGCTCAACATCTCACGTGAGGTGTTCGCGGAGCGGGGCTTCGAGGGTGCGTCCGTCGAGGAGATCGCGGCCCGGGCAGGTGTGTCCAAACCCGTGGTCTATGAGCACTTCGGCGGCAAGGACGGCGCATATCAGGCGGTGGTGGAACGGGAAACCCGCGAACTGCACTCGGACATCAGGTCGGCCCTGACAGCCCCAGGGTCGGGTGCCCGGGAAACACTGGAGCGGGGAACCTTGGCGTTGCTGGACTACATTGATCGCTGTCCCGACGGCTTTCGCATCCTGTCACGGGACTCCTCGCTGGGCCAGCCGACTGGCTCGTTCGCCTCGATCCTCAGCGATATCGCCATCCAGGTCGAGGACATCCTGGGCGCGGAGTTCTCGCGGCTCGGCCAGGATCCGCAGTACGCCAGGCTCTACGCGCAGGCGCTCGTCGGGCTGGTGACCATGACCGGTCAGCAGTGGCTCTACAACCGCGAGCCGGAGAAGCTGGTGGTGGCCCGGCATCTGATCAACTTGGCCTGGGACGGCATGGCGAATCTCAAGGCCGAGCCGAGGCTTCTGGTGGAGTCACGGCGCCGACGCGGCGGTCAGTAACCGCCGAAGAAGCCCGGCGAGCTGGTCTCTTTGCTGACCGTCCCACCCTGCGAGCAGCGACTCCTCCAGCCGGACCAGGGCCTCCAGGGCACCGTCAACTGCCAGCCTGCCCTGCTCGGTCAACTCGATGACGGCGGCACGGCGGTCCGTCGGGTCGCCGAAACGCCTCACGAGCCCTCGGCTGCGCAGCCGGTCGATGCGGTTGGTCATGGTGCCGGAGGTGACGTGGGTGCGTTGCAGCAGCTGTCCGGGGGACAGCTGATAGGGCTGGCCGGAGCGCCGGAGGGCCGACAGCACGTCGAACTCCCAGATCTCCAGCTCGTGCTCGGCGAAGCATCTTTTCCGCTCACGGTCGAAGATCGCGGCTAGGCGATGCACTCTGGACCACACGGCCATCGGCTCCGTGACCAGATCGGGGCGTTCCCGTTGCCACGCGGCCTGTACCTCATCGACCTCATCCATGGGCCACCTCCTCAGCGATGATCTGGGCTCCCGGAACCGGCCCGTGGACGATCTGGACCTCCCGGACCTCAGCGATGCCCACCAGGCCTCGCCCCAGGGCGGCAGCCTGGTCTGCGTCAGAGCAGAGGAACGCGACAGTGGGGCCCGAGCCGCTGACCAGCGCACCCAACGCCCCCGCGTCACGGCCTTCGTCAAGCACCTCGCCGAGCGCCGGCAGCAACCGGATCGCAGGCTCCTGAAGATCATTGCGGAGCAGCCCACCCACCCTGGCGACATCGCCCGTCTCAAGCGCGGCCAGCAGCTCTGGGGAGATGACGGCGGGTCCCGGAGAGGCTGTCCGGTCGAATTCCCGGAACACCGCTGGCGTGGCCAGGCCGTGGTGGCTGAGGGCCAGCACCCAGTGGCAGCGGCCCCTCGCGGCGACGGATTCGATGCGGTCCCCGCGGTCGGTACCGATGGCGGTGCCGCCGTGCAGCAGAAATGGCACATCCGCGCCGAGTTGGCGTGCCAGATCGTGCAGCTGCGGCTGGCTGAGACCGAGCTGCCAGAGCTCATTGCAGGCCACGAGCGCAGCCGCGGCATCGGCGGATCCCCCGGCCATTCCCCCGGCGACGGGGATGCGCTTGCGCACCTGGATGGCGACGCCCACCTCCTCGGTCGCATGCGCAGCCAGCAGCCGGGCAGCCCGCATGGCGAGGTTGTCCTCATCGGCAGGCAAGACGTCAGCTCCCTCTCCCTGGAGGCTCAGGCGGAACTCTCCCCGGGCTGCCGGAAGCGCCGTCAGCTCATCGAACAGCGAGACCGCCTGGAACACGGTCCCGAGTTCGTGGTATCCGTCCGCACGCACCGGGCCGACGGCCAGAGCCAGGTTCACCTTGCCCGGCACGCGCACCTTCACCATGGCACCCCAACCTACACGCCGACCAGGCCCCAGCACCCTGGAGACGCCTCACGACTCACACCTCGCGCTCAGGTCGCAGCCTCGGCGGGGAGCTGCGCGGCGATCGCCGCAAGCTGGGTCACATCCAGCACCTCCCCGCGGGCCTGCGGGTCCAGGCCCGCCGACTCGATGGCTGCTGCGGCAGCTGTTGAGGATCCGAAAAGCCCAGCCAGTGAGGAGCGCAGCATCTTGCGCCGGGATGCGAAGGCCTCGTCGATGACGGCGAAGACCTGCTCTCGGGTGGCGGTGGTCTCCGGCGGGTCGCGGCGTTCCAAACGCACCAGCCCCGAGTCGACGTTCGGGACCGGCCAGAACACGCTCGGCGGCACCGTCCCGACCCGCGTCGCCGCAGCCCACCACGCCAGTTTCGCCGACGGCACCCCGTAGACCTTGCCCCCGGGTTCAGCGGTCAGCCGGTCTGCCACCTCCAGCTGCACCATCACCAGGCCGGTCCGCCACGACGGGAAACGCTCCAGCAGGTGCAGCAGCACGGGAACGGAGACGTTGTAGGGCAGATTCGCAACGACCGCTGTCGGTGGCTCCCCCGGCAGCTCGCTGACGCGCAGGGCGTCACCGGTGACGATCTCCAGTCTTGCGGCAGCCTCCTGACCGAGCCGTTCCCGGGTGGTCTGCCGCAGCCTGCCCGCCAGACGCTCGTCGATCTCGACAGCTGTGACGGCCAGCGCCGCCCCCAGCAGCCCAAGGGTCAACGATCCCAAGCCAGGCCCGATCTCCAGCACCACGTCCTCGGCGCCGATCCCGGACAGGGCGACGATGCGCCGCACGGTGTTCCCGTCGATGACGAAGTTCTGACCGCGCTGCTTGGCGGGGCGGAGACTCAGCTCACCGGCGATCCTGCGCACGGTGCGGGGATCAAGCAGCCCCTGCTCAGGCACCGCCGCCCCACTTCGCGGCATAGGCGGCCTCGGTGTTCGCTGTCACCTGGCGGCAGAATTCGCTCAATGGCACCTCCAGCAGGTCTGCCAGGAAGGCGGCGGTGTGCGGCAGCAGGTAGGGTGCATTCGGCTTGCCGCGGTGGGGTTTGGGGGTCAGGTAGGGGGCGTCGGTCTCCACCAGGATGCGTTCCAGGGGCGTGGCCTTCGCGGCCTCCCGCAGCGATCCTGCGGATCCGAAGGTGACGACCCCCGGGTAGGACAGCCAGAATCCACGATCCAGGCACTCGCGAGCGAAGTCGGCGTCGCCGGAGAAGCAGTGCATCACGATCCGCTCCGGTCGCCTCACGGCATCCAGGGTCTTGAGGATGTCGGCGTGGGCGTCGCGGTCGTGGATCACCAGTGTCAGGCCGGCCTCCCGCGCCAGCTCGATGTGTGCCCGGAAGCTGTGAGCCTGCACGCCCTGAGCCTCAGGGTGACGGGTGCGGTAGTAGTCCAGGCCGGTCTCCCCGACGGCTACCACGCCTGGCAGGGCCGCCAGTGCCCTGATCTGCTCGATCTCCTCGTCCAGGGCTGCCAGCCCACCCCGCTGGAAGGTGCGGGCGGCGTCGTTGGGGTGGATGGCGACGGCGGCGCGGACTCTCGGGTCCGCAGCGGCCAGTTCGGCTGCGAGTCTCGACGACGGGACGTCGCAGCCCACCTCGACGACCCCGATCACCCCGGCTGCTGCGGCCGCATCGAGTGAGGTCGCGATGTCCAGGCCGGAGTGCTCAAGCGTCGAATACAGGTGGGTGTGGTTGTCGATGACATGCGTCTCAAGCGGCTCAGGCGCAGCTGGCAGACTGCTGGGCAGGGTCATTGGTCTCCCTTCCTGGCCGCCAGCGCGGCCTCATAGAGTTTCTTGCGGGGCAACCCCAGCAGGTCGGCGACGGAGCGCACAGCCTGGGACAGCCTCTCCCCCTCGGCTATGCGGGCGGCCACCAGGTCCAGGGCCTCCTCCAGCCCCTGAGCGGCTGCCGGCAGGACGGAGATGAGCGCAATCCCGGCGCTCTGGCCGGCCGAGTGCTCCAGGGAGAAGTCCTCGATATTGACACCGGCGGCGCCGACGTCGGAGAAGAGCCGACCGAGCTCGCCGGCGGCGTCGGGCACGAGGACCTGGACCTCGGCATAACGGCGCGGCGCCCCACCGTGCTTTCCGGGGATACGGGCCCGTCCGGCATTTCCCCTGGCCATGACGTCGGTGATCGCTCCGACGGCTCCCGGGGCAATGGCATGGGCAGCTCCCGGAGCCGTGTACTCGGTACTGTCCGGCTCGCAGGCGGCCGCCTCGATGCCCTCGATCAGCGCACTCAGGTCGTCGCTGATCTGGCGCAGCAGATCGGCCACGGGCCCGGCGTTGCCCACGATGATCGCCGACCACAGGCGCGGATCCGAGGCCGCGATCCGGGTGACATCGCGAAGTCCCTGACCCGACAGGGCCAGGGCGCTCTCCCCCAGCTCCTCCAGGCGGGCGGCCACGAGCGAGGAGATGAGCTGAGGCATGTGAGACACGGCGGCGACGGCAGCGTCGTGCTCCGCCGCCCCCATGCGCACCGGGGTGGCCCCCACATCCACCGCCAGGTTCCTGACGATGAGCTCGGCCTCCGGATCCGAGTCCTGGCCGACAACCACCCAGGGGCGCCCGGCGAAGAGGTCGGAGTCAGCGGCGCCGGCGCCCGAGCGCTCCCGGCCGGCCATCGGGTGGGAGCCGACGTACCGGCACGCCTCCGCTCCCGCTCGGGCCCGGACCTCGGCAACAACCCGTTCCTTGACCGAGGCGACGTCGGTGACCACGGCATTCGGGTGGGCGGTCAGCTGCGCAACGACGACGTCGGCGGTCACGTCGGGAGGAGTCGCCACGACGACGATCTGTGGCTCGGGGCTGTCCTTCCCATGAAGTGCTCCCGCCCCCATGTCTCGGGCCAGTGCCAGTGATGTGGGCGAGGTGTCGGAGAGCTGGACCTCGACACCCGCCGTCCACAGCGCCAGGGCGAGCGAGGTTCCCAGCAGCCCGGTGCCGACGATGAGTACCGGGCCGTGCGTGGACACAGACGTCCGCGGCTCGGGCGTGCTCACAGCCCGACCTCCCGCTGCAACGCGGCGATCTCCTCGCCGCTGAGCGGGCGGGTCTCACCGGGGCGCAGGTTACCCAGCCGCAGCGGTCCCAGCCTGGTGCGCGCCAGGCGCGTGACCGGGTGGCCGACGGCGTCCAGCATGCGCCGCACGATGCGGTTCTTGCCGGAGTGGAGGGTGATCTCGACGATGGAGCCGCGTG